>JAILEQ010000187.1 GCA_024687305.1 Lachnospiraceae bacterium
CTTTCATCGTCTTCCACGAAGAAGTCCACTCCCCGAAGCTCTTCATAGGTGTATGTTCGGCCAAGGTCTATCAGTGTTCTTTTTCCTTCATGCAAGGGGATAGGACCTAAATAAAGATTAATATGATTTCTTTCTTTTGTAATCTCTTCCGTTTTTAGCACCACCAGATAATCATTCCCCGGTTCCATCAGATTTGTGACTCCCCAATTCATGCCACCTTTTATCCCGTTTTCACTTATTATCTCTATTTCATCGCCCGGAATGTAACTGCCTTTGTAAACTTTATTGACTGTAACTTTTTGAACGACCACTACCGATTTGGATCGAATTTCCTCCGTTGCGGTCACTTCCGCTATGTTATCCGCCGTATCTATCATTCTGTCAATATCTTCAAGCGACGGAAGCCTGTCTTTTGAAAGAACTCCGTAAAAAGAAAAAGGGGTATTATATAACGAATGACCAAAAGAATCATCTTTTATCCTACCCCAAAGTGCAAGAGCTATTGTCAGAACTGCTGCACCACAGACACAATATAACAGTTTTCTCATAATATGATTCCATCTTTTAATTCAAATACTTCGTCACAGCATTCTTTTATATCTTCCTTGCAGTGACTGGTTATAATAATCGTTTTTTCTTTTTCACGCAATTCATTGATTATTTCATAAAACAGTTTTACCCCTGCTTCGTCCAGTCCATTGGTGGGCTCATCGAAAATATACAGATCATTATCCTCCATTATTGCCTGCGCAATGAGAAGTCTTTTCTTCATACCGACAGAAAAATGTCTTATCTGCTTTTTCCCGTATTTTGAAAGATCCATCCTTTTCAACACTTCTTCTATTTCGGATAGGCCAATCTCTTTTCTGAAAGAAGCAAGGTAAATCAACGCTTCCTTTGCATTCATATATGGGAATAACTCTGTACTGTCTATTGCCACAGCCTGCCGGATCTTCTTATCGGCATAAATAAGGATATCTCCTTTATCCGGTTTTAATACTCCTATGATAATGCTTAGCAGAACACTTTTCCCGCTTCCGTTTATGCCGGTTATTCCGTAAGTCTTCCCGCCTTCGAACGTACACGTTACATTCTTGAGAATTTCTGCACCTTTATACGATTTTTGTATATTTTCTAAAACTATTCTTTTCATCATTAAATCTTCTGTCGAGCATATAAACTATTGCAATAGCCGGAACCGCCATTTCGATCAGCCAGCATAAAAGTACCAAGATCAGATTCTTGTACGAAAGAAATATGACCGTCATTGCCGTTATCGGATAAATAGATAAAACTAAGGGGGCTTTTGATAACAGCATCGTAAGTTTTGTTGATATCACAAACATCCCGATCACAGACATGACAACATAAATAATATTGGACCTGCTTTTTACGAGTATAGATATCAGATTAGCGATCAAAGCGATCATGATTTCGCAAAAGATAAGCCCCAAAACGGCTTTTGCCGGTATAGCAGCATCCGACACATTTATATTTCCGTTTGTGGAAACAAGAGACAATAAAAGAATGCCCAAAGAAAACGAGATCCAAAAGCCGGCAGTATACGTAATCAGCGACAGAATTTTCTTCATCTCGTACTTCTTTACACTTCTGACTCGCGTGATCTCATATACTGTTTGTCCGCTTTCAATCTCATCAAAGCATGTTATCACAAACAGCAACGAAAGAATCAGCAGTTTTATGGTCAGACGCACTTCCTGCTTCTTTAAATAATAGGAAATGTCAAAAATGTAACTGACAAAAGTCTCCGAAACAGTATTGGTAGTCTTTAACCAAAACTCATCGATATTAGATATTAACGCTAACGGAAGTCCCCACAAAAATCTAAACCGTCTTTTCATTTACAATTCCGATTATTCCCGGCAATAAAAGCAATACGATCAAAAATCCTATAGATAATGCGGCATTTTCATATTTCTTTTGCGATACTATAAAAAAGTGCCACAGATTAATATCACATATCTCATAAACCTTATATACCGTGAAAGAAACCACCATACCGATCATATACACCACATAGTTTTTTGCCCCTTTAACACTACTCAGAAAAGAAGTCGTCGCATATGAAAGGACAGCACATAAAAAAGAGAACAGGACAGAGTAAATGAGATTATACAAAAACGGATGATACATATGTAATCTGCACATGGCATACTTATCTCCGTTACCCATATTCTTTACATATGCCATAGATAATTTAAAATCATCGTTTGTTATTCCTGTAGACGTGAACCTTACAGCGTTTAGCGAAAGAGAAAGAAAACATTCTGCCAAGACAATTGCAAATATCAGCAAAGAAAGAGTTTTTGTAATCTTCCTTATATAATCGCTTTCTTTGCCGTAAATGATAGATATAACATTATTCCTTAAAATGTAATCATAGAGACCTACGCTTGGCATAATGCATAACAACGGCAAAATCAATGAAAAGTAATCCCATAAAGGAGCATTTTCATTAAACGCAAACAGTTCGCCTGCATCCAGATAGCCGGCAGCACCAATATTATAAGACTTCACATAATGATAGAGAAAAGTCAGGATCACGTACAATGTGAATGATAGTATAAAAACCGCTGTTTCCGGCATTGTTATTAAAAAGAATAGATCTCTACGCTTATCTTTCATAAAATTAATCCGAACTGAAAATTCCGGTTATTTGGCAGTCTAATGAAGGATTATGTCCCATTGCAAACAACTGACTTGACACATTATTCCCCTGATAAGCAGCCACTTTCTACTATTGATGCTTTAGCGATCAAGTTTGCGGATGAATATATTGCTAAAATTGCAAGAATACTAATGGTGGTTTTTTTTACATTTGTTATCCTGCTTATCATTTTATAAGAACTATGTGCTATTATATTATTTTTTCTTTCTACCTGTCAATAAGCATCATTCGGGTGTTCGTTGTAGTCTTTATATTTTTGGGTGTTTTTAAGGAACTGCGCATGTATTGTCTTTTGAGTTTTAAAAACCGAGCATCATTATTCCGGTTTAAATCATATATAGGCTTCGCTCCTGCTGTTTTTGTTTGTACTCAAATTGGGGCAGGAAAAGCGGTAGTCTTATTTCCTGCTTTAATTTGGAATTGCGATAATTAGGCAGGAAATAGGCGCACTTTCCTACGCCATGCTCTGTTATTGATCCGCTTCGCGGCTCAATAACCGTCGCCATAGGCGCCGTATAACGATAAAGAAAAAAAGACCATCCGGGGTGCAAGCATCCCGATGGTCTTTTATCTTTATCGTTGCATGGCTTGTTATTCATACTCTGTTGTAATTAATGAGACAACCCTTAAGTATGATCTCTCTTTCCTCGTCGGTGAGTTCGCCGAGAGTGAGGTCGAATTCATTAAGGGAGCCGTTCTTTACAGCGTAAGCCTTGATAACATCTTTCTTGTCTTTTACGGCTTCCTTTATGCCGGGAACAAAGATATAGTCAAGATTCTTGAACGGAAGCTCGCCATCCTTAATAAGGAAAGGAAGCATACCCCAGTTGATGAGGTTTGAACGATAACGCTTTGTAGCATACTCGTTGGCAATGTTTGCACATCCGCCGAGTACTCTCTGGCAGGAAGCGGCCTGCTCGCGGGCCGAACCGTCGCCGGGTTTAACTGCGAAGATCGTAGAGCCAAAACCGGTATTTGCAGCGGTGATATCGGCAAATGTCTTCTTCACGCTGTCGAGTGCGTTCTTTACTTCATCGCTTAATTTATCAAACGAACCGCTCTCTCTTCTTGTTACTTCTTCGGCGTAGATCGCTTTTGCTCTTCCGACATATTCGGGATCTTTTCTTGAGAGTGCAAACTCCGCAAGTCCCAAAGGATTGGAACGGTAAGAAGAAGTCTCTCCGGAAGGAATGAGTTCATCGGTGGTGGTAACGGGATCGTGGATCTCGGAAACGACTTTGAGCAATAAGTTTTCGGGAAGTGCGATCATTTCAGGCCAGTCTTTGATGTTGGGACCAAGGATGATCTCAGCATTCTCATCGGCTACGCCGTGCGAATCGAATACTCTGTTTTTATAAATGTTTGCATCGAAATGATACTTGTATTTTCCGATAACGTCCGGAACTTCCGTAGCGGGAGTAAGCAATCCCTTGTTTGCTGCGGTAGCTGCGATGGAACGTGCGTCCATAAGTGCAACGGAGGATATCTGACCGTTCTGAAGCTTCGAACCCTCTCTGTTGGGGAAGTTTCTTGTTGAATGTCTGATTGAGAACGCATTGTTTGCGGGGGTGTCTCCTGCACCGAAGCAAGGTCCGCAGAATGCTGTCTTAAGCACTGCACCTGTCTCCATAAGTGCAGCGGCACAGCCATTCTTGATGATCTCCATATATATGGGCATGGAAGCGGGATATACGCTCAATGTGAAAGCTTCGTTACCGATATTTGCACCTTTAAGTATGTCCGCTGCCGCGCAGATGTTCTCAAATCCGCCGCCGGCGCACCCTGCGATGATACCCTGATCAACGTAGAACTTGCCGTTTCTTACTTTGCTCTGAAGCGAATATTCAACCTTACCGTCAAGGCTTACCAAAGCCTTTTCTTCAACATCGTGAAGGATGTCGGAAAGGTTAGCGTTCAGTTCATCGATCGTATATGTGTTGCTGGGATGGAAAGGCATGGCGATCATTGGCTTGATCGATGAAAGATCGATCTTTACAAAACCGTCATAATATGCCACATCCGCAGGTGAAAGTTCTTTGTATGCTTCGCTTCTTCCATGGATATCGTAGAACTCTTTTATGTTCTCATCGGTCTTCCAGATAGAAGAAAGACAGGTCGTCTCGGTAGTCATTACATCGACACCGATCCTGAAGTCTGCGGAAAGTTTTGAAACGCCGGGCCCCACAAACTCCATTACTTTATTCTTTACGAATCCGTTCTTGAATACGGCACCGATGATCGCAAGTGCAACGTCCTGAGGACCTACACCCTTCATGGGTTCGCCTTCGAGATATATACCCACAACGCCGGGCATATTGATATCGTAAGTCTGTTCAAGAAGCTGCTTAACAAGCTCGGGACCGCCTTCGCCCATAGCCATGGTTCCAAGTGCTCCGTAACGTGTATGAGAGTCGGAACCGAGTATCATAGCACCGCCTTCCGCAAGCATTTCACGGGCAAACTGATGGATGACTGCCTGATGAGGGGGTACATATATTCCGCCGTAACGCTTAGCACACGAAAGACCGAAAACGTGATCGTCTTCGTTGATGGTGCCGCCTACCGCACAAAGTGAATTGTGGCAGTTGGTAAGTACGTAGGGTATCGGGAATCTCTTAAGTCCCGAAGCTCTTGCTGTCTGAATGATACCTACAAACGTAATGTCATGGGATGTGAGCTTGTCAAATTTGATCTTAAGCTTCTTATCGTCTCCCGAAGTATTGTGAGAAGTGAGGATCGAGTATGCTATCGTACCCTTTGCCGCCTCTTCTTTGCTCACCTGCTTTCCGGTGAGGTTTGCTATTTTAACAGTGCTCTCTGCATTGTCTTCGACAATTTCGGTTCCGTTTACAAGATAAACCGGAGTGTCATAAAGCTTTATCATACCAATGTCCTTTCATATTAATTGGGAGGGCTTTTGCCCTCCCTCTTAGTTTGATCATTTAATCACAACTTTATCAAGATGCCAGATGTCATCTACATATTCCTGAATGGTACGGTCCGAAGAGAACTTACCCGAGCAAGCTACGTTAAGTATAGCCTTCTTTGCCCACTCTTTCTCATTAAGATACCATTTTCCAATCTTCTCCTGAGCTTCGGCGTAAGATCTGAAGTCCTTCAAGATGAAGTATCTGTCGGCACGGTCTGTCTCCTGAGTATTGAGAAGCGAATTGTAAAGTGATCTGAACTCCTCGGTGTTACCCGGACAATATGTGCCGTTTATAAGCTGCATGAGAACTTTTCTGACGTCCGCATCGTTATTGAACACATCCATGGGGTTGTATCCGCCGTTGTTCTCGTAGTTGATGACTTCGTCCGAAGAAAGACCGAAGATGACGGCGTTTTCTTCGCCAACTTCTTCCACGATCTCAACGTTTGCACCGTCCATCGTACCAAGCGTGATGGCGCCGTTTAACATAAATTTCATGTTACCGGTTCCGGATGCTTCCTTGGAAGCTGTGGATATCTGCTCGGAAATATCCGATGCCGCAAATATCCACTCTGCATTTGATACTCTGTAGTTCTCGATAAATATGACTTTGATCTTGCCGTCTATCGATGCGTCGTTGTTAATAACGTCCGCAACCGAGTTGATGAGCTTGATCGTCTGCTTGGCCGTTCTGTAACCTGCAGCAGCCTTTGCACCGAAGATGAAGGTTCTGGGATAGAATTCCATCTCGGGATGCTCTTTGATGGTGTTGTAAAGGTACATAATGTGCAGGATGTTAAGAAGCTGACGCTTGTACTCGTGAAGTCTCTTAACCTGTACATCGAAGATCGAACGGGGATTTACATCGACACCGTTGTGCTCCTTGATATACTTCGCAAGACGTACTTTATTGCGGTATTTGATGTTCATGAATTCCTGCTGAGCTTTCTCATCGGCAGCATAAACTTTAAGCTTCGATATGTGAGAAAGATCGGTTATCCACTCGTCTCCGATGTGAGCCGTTACCCAATCGGCAAGTAAAGGATTACCGTGGAGAAGGAATCTTCTTTGGGTGATACCGTTTGTCTTGTTGTTGAACTTATCGGGGAACATCTCGTAGAAGTCCTTAAGTTCCTGATGTTTAAGTATCTCTGTATGAAGTCTTGCAACACCGTTTACCGAGAAGCCGGTAACAATGGCAAGGTGTGCCATCTTAACCTGTCCGTCGTAGATTATAGCCATCTTGCGAACCTTTTCACGGTCGCCGGGATATCTCTTTTCTACCTCTTCAAGGAAGCGACGGTTGATCTCTTCGATGATCTGATAAACTCTGGGAAGGAGTCTCGAGAAAAGCTCGATGGGCCATTTCTCAAGTGCTTCCGCCATGATCGTATGGTTCGTGTATGCACAGGTCTTTGAAGTAACTTCCCATGCTTCGTCCCATGTAAGATCGTGCTCATCCATGAGTATACGCATAAGCTCGGCGATAGCTACCGTAGGATGGGTATCGTTTAACTGGAATACCACCTTTTCGTAGAGCTTCTTGATATCTTTGTGTGTACGCATATATTTCTCGACAGCTTCCTGTACGGATGCCGAAATGAAGAAATACTGCTGTTTAAGTCTTAATTCCTTGCCGGCATAGTGGTTATCATTGGGATACAAAACCTCAACGATGTTTCTTGCAAGGTTTTCCTGTTCAACGGCCTTCTGATAATCACCTTTATCAAAAGAGTCAAGTTTAAAGCACTCCATGGGCTGAGCGTCCCATATACGAAGCGTATTAACGATACCGTTGCCGTAACCGATAATGGGAAGATCGTAAGGAACCGCATTTACGGACTGATAACCTTCCTGGCGATAATGGTTTCTTCCTTTCTCATCGGTATCAAATGTGGTATAACCGCCGAACTTGACTTCCTTGGTGTATTCGGGACGTCTTAATTCAAACGGGTTGCCGTCCTCAAGCCAGTTGTCGGGCACCTCTACCTGATAACCGTCTCTTATCTCCTGCTTGAACATACCGTAACGATATCTTATACCGCAACCGTATGCAGGATAACCAAGAGTTGAAAGCGAATCGAGGAAACATGCGGCAAGTCGTCCGAGACCGCCGTTACCCAGAGCTGCATCGGGTTCCTGATCTTCCACAACGTCAAGGTTTATACCAAGCTCATCAAGCGCCTCTTTGGCTGCCTTGTAAGCCTTTAAGTTGATCATGTTGTTGCCTAAAGCACGACCCATCAAAAATTCCATCGACATGTAGTAAACGATCTTGGGATCCTGCTCTTCGTATGCTTTCTGGGTATCCATCCAGCAATCTACAATCTGATCTTTGACCGCATAAGCTACAGCCTGGAATATCTGCTGGTCGGTAGCTTCTTCTATCGTCTTTCTGTAAAGAGTCTTTACGTTATAAAGAACACTTCTCTTAAACAGTTCTTTGTCGAATTCTATTGCATATTTACTCATATCAATCCTCGCATTTCGTATATACCAAGCGGCTATTTACCCCGAACCTCGGATTTATACACGCTCCACACCGATTGTAACACTTTCCCCATTAACATTCCATTCTTTCATGTTGGAAAGGGTAACTTCTTTTGTCATTTCGTCTGCCAGAACCTTAGTTGCAATGACATCTTTATTCTTTAATGCGATGGAAGCGATCTTTTCGTTACCGTTAAAGGTTACTTTGATATGATCCATTACTTCAAATCCGGAGTCTTTACGCATAGTCTGTATCTTTGAGATGATCTCATATACAAAGCCTTCTTCGATAAGCTCATCCGTTAAGTTTGCGTCCAATACGACCGTTACTACGTTGTCGGCTTCGGTTACGTAACCGTCTTTCTGAGCGATCGTGATAAGAAGATCTTCTTCGGCAAGTGAAACCTCGGTTCCGTCTACATCGAACTTAAGAGCACCCTCTGCCTTTAAAGTATCCATTGCGGTATTACCGTCAACGCTTGCAAGGTACTTCTGTATGCCGCCAAGCTGCTTGCCGTACTTGGGACCTACGGTCCTTAACTGAGGCTTGAAAGTATATGAAGTGAACTCTCTGACATCGTCGGTAAATTTAACTTCCTTAACGTTAAGCTCGTCTTCGATGATCTCTTTGAAGAATTCGGAGAGCTCGAAAGGAGCCTTTACGTACATTGAAGCGATAGGCTGACGATTCTTAAGGTTTGAAGCGTTTCTTGCCGCACGACCCATAACTACGGTCTTAAGTACGGCATCCATGTTCTTTTCGAGTTCTTTGTCCACGTGTGCATTGTCGCAAACGGGGAAGTCGCAAAGATGTACGCTTATGGGCGCACTGCTGTCGATGGAGCAGACAAGGTTTCTGTAGATATCGTCTGCCATGAAGGGGATCATGGGAGCGGCAGCCTTTGCAACCGTAACAAGTGCGGTGTAAAGAGTCATGTAAGCGTTGATCTTGTCCTGCTCCATTCCCTTTGCCCAGAAACGTTCACGTGAACGACGAACGTACCAGTTACTCATATCGTCAACAAACTCGTCAAGCGCGCGTCCCGCTTCGGGGATGCGGTAATTCTCAAGATTGGTGTCAACATCCTTGACCATCGTGTTCATCTTGGAAAGGAGCCACTTGTCCATAACAGGCAGTTTGTCGTAATCAAGCGTATATTTCGAAGCATCGAAATTGTCAATGTTTGCATAAAGAACAAAGAACGCATAAGTGTTCCAAAGTGTTCCCATGAATTTTCTTTGTCCCTCAAGGACGGTATCGCCTGCAAATCTGTTGGGAAGCCAGGGTGCGGAGTTGGTGTAGAAATACCATCTGATCGCATCTGCGCCGTATTTTGCGAGCGCATCGAAAGGATCTACGGCATTGCCCTTTGACTTACTCATCTTCTCGCCGTTCTCATCGAGCACGAGGCCGAGTACGATAACGTTCTCATAAGGAGATTTGTTAAAAAGAAGCGTTCCTTCAGCCATGAGGGAATAGAACCAGCCACGTGTCTGGTCTACTGCTTCGGAAATGAACTGGGCGGGGAACTGCTTTTCAAAGAGCTCCTTGTTCTCGAAAGGATAGTGGTGCTGAGCGAAAGGCATGGCACCCGAATCGAACCAGCAGTCGATAACTTCCGGTACACGCTTCATGGGCTTGCCACACTTGGGACAGGTGCAGGT
>JAILEQ010000025.1 GCA_024687305.1 Lachnospiraceae bacterium
ATGTTAAAAGCCGGACATACATATATGGAGATTGCCGAAAAGACCGGCGCTTCCACCGCTACGATAAGCCGTGTGAACAGATCGTTAAACTACGGCAACGACGGTTACGAAATGGTATTTGACAGATTATCCAAATAAACATAAAAAACAGGGCATACGCCCTGTTTTTTACTTTAGTGAAAATATTGCCCGCGACAACCGTGCCTGCACGAGCGTATTGCAGACAATACGCTTTTTATTCACTTATCTTTTCAACCACAACTTCGGTCTTTTCTTCGGTATCTTCCGCTTTTGATTTTGCGGGAGATCTTCTTTTCTTAGCCGGTGCTTTTTCTTCGGCAGACTTTGCGTTTGATGTCATCTCACAGCGGCCTTCAAACACCGCATTGTCATCAACGATGAGTCGCTTTGTATGGATGTCTCCGTATATCTCACCGGTCGGATTGGCTTCAACCTTTTCAGAAGCGAAAAGTTCTCCGTTTATGGTACCGCCGACATAAATCTCTACTGCCTCAACGATACCTTCTACCATTCCTCCGCGACCGATTATTACTTTTCCGTCCGAAACGACTTTACCTTTTACAAGACCGTCGATACGCAAAAGTTCATATCCTTTTAATGTGCCTTCAACCACTGTTTTTTTGCCGATAACGCTCGATACACGACCGGACTTGTATTCATCTGACTTTCCCATTGATATCTCCTTTAACCTTCTATGTCGATAAGTGCCATCGGATCAGTAAACTGATCGAGATAAGTTATCTGGTAGCAGAATCTGTTTTCTTCGTCGCCGGTACCCACATATATGATGGCACCGCGTACGATCTCGTCGCCTTCACTTACCTTCGGAGGCTCCGGATTTTTATACAATGTCTGGTATCCGTTACCGTGATCGATCACGACACAGTTTCCGTATACCGAGTCTTCTCTTACGCTTAAGACGGTTCCGTCAGCGGTAGCCACAACATCGGAATCCTCGGACATGACAAATACTACCATCGGAACATAGTCTTCATCTTCGGGATCTGTTTCCTGCTCTTCTATCTCAGCGGATGAAGTAAGTGGAAATCCGTTGGGAATGGCTCGCTCTTTACGTATTTCTTCCTGCTCTTCATTCTCGACCTGCTGTTTGCCGACGGTTACCGAAAGTATCTCGTTTCGGCTCTCGAGTTCGGAGTTCTTTTTCCCCAGTTCAAGTATAGTGGCTTCCTGGGTTGATACGGTCTCGCGCAAAGTCTTTACCTGTGCTTCCATGGTCACGAACTCATTAAGAACATACCATGTGGCAAAAGCGCCGATTGCAACCACCAGAAGAGTCACGATGATGCAGGCTCTGAACACGTTGAAACGCGTACGGTAATACTTTGTCTTGTCGCTTGCGATGTTTGAAGTGACGGAAGTTGTGTAAATTCTTTTCTTTTTGTGTTTTTTAGCCATAACTTTCTTTTAGGGTCGAAGCAGTGTCAACCCGTCTGTTTCGGTCGGAAAAACGCTCGTTTAAACCGACATATGTACTCATAAACGCCCCTATTCTAACAGAAAACGTGAAAATAGGCAAATTTACGGCCTTTTACGGTCCATACCGGGGATCACTTTGTAAGATAGTGCTTCTCGTTAAGGGCTTTCTGCACTCTGATTATCGTAAGTTCATTGTCGGCAACGATCTTATGATAATGAACCCCTTTTGTAAGTTCGGAAAGCTGTGAGGCCGTGCTGTCCATAAATCTCTCCGATATCAGGCGCGCATCCTCACGGCTTAAAACGTTTATATCTGTAACGATGCGTCCGTATACCGGGCTTTCTATCTCTTCGGTTATAACCCGGGCTCCGAGATCCACGATACTGCAAAGCTCATCGTAAAGATCTTCCGGTTTATGTCTTACCTTTACAAGACATTCCGCTTTTCCCGGTCTCTTATTGATGATATAGCCCTTGTTGGTGGCTATGATATCGTTTGCTTCCGCTCTGAGAAGCGCTATATCGCCGACTATTATCTGTCTGCTGACACCGTACATTTTTGCAAGCGCACTCGCTGACATCGGCTTATCGGATGCATCGAGCACCTTCATTATCTCTTCTCTTCTTTTATCACCTGTCACGTTTATATCTCCAAAATCCTGTTTTTTTCAGTAAAAATGCCCGTTTGCATTTATTAAACTATAAAACAAGGCTGCAAGGGTGTCAAGACAGCAGCAAATACACCCTTTCGGGTTTTAAAAGGCGTCTGAATAGTGGCGCAATTTAGCAATTTATCACAATTTAGTGCTTTACTTTTTTAAAGTCTTGTGCTAATCTTTGATTATCGCATAGGCGATATATATTTTTGGAGGTATTCAGAATGAACAAAGGTACTGTAAAGTGGTTCAACAACCAGAAGGGTTACGGATTCATTTCAGACGAGTCCGGTAACGATGTATTCGTTCACTTCTCCGGAATCAATGCAGAAGGCTTCAAGTCTTTGGAAGAAGGCGCTGCAGTTGAGTTCGAAGTAACCGACGGAGCAAAAGGACCTCAGGCCGTAAACGTTACTGTTGTTAAGTAATTACGACCTATTACAAATCAGCAACACGAAGTGCCTTTTCTTACATAGATCTTATTTTCAATAAGACAGCTATAGATGCAACGCATTTAGAGTTTCAGGTTTAGAATTAGCAATAAGGTTTTTGATTTAAATGAGGGGATATCAATGGATATCAAAAGAGGAAGAACGTTTTGTTCTTCCTCTTTTTCATATCGTATCGTTCGATCAGCCGATAACATCACTCATATCGTATAAACCGTTCTTCTTACCGTTTAAGAATTTAGCGGCAGCAATGGCACCTTTGGCAAATATCGCTCTTGAATATGCGGTATGCTGGATGGTCACCACTTCATCAAGACCCGCGAAGATCACCTGATGGTCTCCCACTATGCTTCCCCCTCTTACGGCGCTTATGCCGATCTCGTTCGTATCTCTTTTCTTGCGAACCTGAGAACGATCGTAAACATACTCAAATGAGTTGTCAAACTCTTCATTTATCGAATCGGCAAGTGCGAGTGCGGTACCCGAAGGAGCGTCGAGCTTATTGTGATGGTGCTGCTCCACTATCTCAATGTCAAATCCTGCGGGAACGAGTGTCTTTGCAACTTCCTTTAAAACTTTAAGAAGTGTGTTTATGCCAAGCGACATATTTGCGCTCTTAAGTATCGCATAGTCTGCGCTGTCGCTCTTTACTCTTGCAAGTTGTTCTTCTGAAAGCCCCGTCGAACAAAGTACGAGCGGAAGTTTTTTCTTTTTGCAATAATCCATAAGCTTATCTACAGCCTTGGCGGAAGAAAAATCTATCACAACGTCCGCCTCAACGTCGCAAGAGTCTATATCCGTAAATACGGGATATTTGTTAGTCTCGATGTTGTCTGCCACGTCTATTCCGGCTACGATCGAAGCATCGGCATCTTCATTGACAATGCCGGTTATCATCTGGCCCATACGGCCGTTACAGCCGTGCATTATTATTCTTGTCATATTCTTTTCCTCAATCTTTCGACAGGTCGTTGAATTTAAGTACCTGGTTGGACTCAACCTTTATACCGTAATCGATAAGAGATTTCTTAAGTCTTGATACGTTCGTCTCTTCCATCTCGGTAAGGGGAAGTCTTAAAGGACCTGCGTTCATGCCCATAAGGTTAAGCGCTGTCTTAACGGGAATGGGATTTACCTCGCAGAAAAGACTCTTGATCACATCGATCGCTTCAAGCTGAAGCTTTGCGCTCTTCTTTACATCGCCCGCAAGATAGGTTGCAACGATATCGTGTGTCTGCTTGGGAGCTATGTTAGAAAGTACCGAGATAACTCCGATACCGCCCAAAGAAAGAAGCGGAACTATCTGATCGTCGTTTCCCGAGTAGATCGCAAAATCATCACCCATGATTGAAGCAAGCATTGCAACCTGAGAAATGTCTCCGCTCGCTTCCTTGATGGCAACTACGTTTGCGGCACGTCTGTTGATCTCTTTAACGGTCGCGGGCTGGATGTTACAGCCTGTTCTCGAAGGAACATTGTAAAGGATAACGGGAATCTTAACCGATTCGGCGGTCTTTACAAAATGCTCAACAAGACCTTTCTGTGTTGCCTTGTTGTAGTAAGGTGTCACCAAAAGCAAAGCATCTGCGCCGGCCTTCTCGGCTTCAACCGAAAGATAAATAGCTGTCTCGGTGCTGTTCGAACCTGTTCCTGCGATAACGGGAACTCTTCCGGCTACTTTCTTTACCGTATGTCTTATGACATTTAAGTGCTCTTCATGTGAAAGAGTGGATGCCTCACCCGTTGTTCCGCAGGCTACGATGGCATCCGTCTGTCCTGCGATTTGAAACTCGATAAGTTCATCAAGCTTTTCGTAATTTACTTCTCCGTTTGCATGCATGGGAGTTACAAGCGCTACTGCTGCTCCCGTAAAAATAGGTTTGCTCATTTTTTATCCTCCGAAATTTGGTATAAAGAAAAAACTGACCGTCAAAAAAACGGTCAGTTCACATCAACATTTCATTTGATAGCTCCCCATCCATTACTGGATGACAGTCATACGATTGTTGATCGTATGCCCAGGACCCGGTTCCTCGGAAAAACCGTTCCTTCGGCGTCTTTCCCTTTCGACAATCTTCGCTTGTGTCCGACACATCCGATTGCTACTCTTGATCGACGCGACCTCTACCGTTTTTATTAACTTGACTGCATAGTAGCACCACAAAAAAACACTGTCAACATCAAAAAGCAAAAAATCGCGTAAATAAGCCAAATTCGAACAAATGTCTTTCCGGGGCGGACATTTTTGTGGTTTTTGTCTGTTTATTTCTTAAACGAAGCACGCTTCCTTAAAGTGGGATCGAGTATCTTCTTGCGGATCCTTAACGACTTTGGCGTAACTTCAAGCAATTCATCGGTATCAATGAAATCAAGTGCCTGCTCAAGGCTTAATATCTTGGGCGGTACAAGACGAAGAGCTTCGTCTGCTGCCGAAGAACGTGTATTGGTAAGCTGCTTTCTTTTACATATGTTAACTTCGATATCTTCGCTCTTTCCCGTCTGTCCGATGACCATGCCCGCATAGACCTTCTCACCGGGGCCGATGAACAACGTTCCTCGTTCCTGAGCATTGAAAAGACCGTATGTAACGGATTCACCGCTTTCAAATGCTATGAGCGAGCCCTGACTTCTGTAAGCGATATCTCCCTTGTATTCACCGTAACCGTCGAATACGGTATTCATGATACCGTTACCCTTTGTATCGGTAAGGAACTCTCCTCTGTATCCGATAAGTCCTCTCGAAGGGATGGAGAATATAAGCCTTGTATATCCGCCGCTCGCGTGACCCATCTCTTTGAGTTCACCCTTACGCTGGCTTAATTTTTCAATTATGACACCCGAGAATTCTTCGGGAACGTCAACGTATGCAAGCTCCATGGGTTCAAGCTTTTTGCCTCTTTCATCCTGCTTGTATAGTACTTCCGCTTTGCTTACGGCAAATTCATAGCCTTCACGACGCATGTTTTCGATGAGGACCGAAAGATGAAGTTCTCCTCTTCCCGAAACCTTGAAAGAGTCCGTCGAATCGGTTTCTTCCACCCTGAGGGAAACGTCCGTGTTCAGCTCTCTGAAAAGTCTGTCTCTTATATGTCTTGAAGTAACGAATTTACCTTCCTGTCCGGCAAGAGGCGAATCGTTGACAACAAAATTCATTGCGATCGTAGGCTCAGAGATCTTCTGGAAAGGAATGGGCTTTACATCATCGGGCGAACAGAGCGTATCACCGATATGAATGTCCGCGATTCCGGAAACGGCTACGATAGAACCGATACCGGCACTTTTTACTTCGACCTTTGAAAGCCCGTCAAACTCGTATAACTTTGATACTTTGACTTTCTTTGATTTATCCGGTTCGTGATGGTTGACTATCACGACTTCCTGATTGACGCTTATTGTACCGTTGTCGACTTTTCCGACTCCGATACGTCCCACATATTCATTGTAATCTATCGTGCTTATAAGAAGCTGTGTGCCCGCTTCGGGATCGCCCTCGGGAGCGGGGATATAATCGAGTATTGTGTCAAACAAAGGCGCCATATCTTTTCCGGGTACGTTCGGATCGAGCGATGCCGTACCTGTCTTTGCCGATGCAAATACAAAAGGACAGTCGAGCTGCTCATCGCTCGCATCAAGATCCATCAGAAGTTCCAGCACTTCGTCGATAACTTCCGTAGGTCTGGCTTCGGGTCTGTCGATCTTGTTTACGCATACTATAACGGGAAGCTTAAGCTCCATTGCCTTTCTCAATACGAACTTAGTCTGAGGCATGGGACCTTCGAAAGCGTCTACCACAAGGATAACGCCGTTTACCGTCTTAAGAACTGGCTCAACCTCTCCGCCGAAATCCGCATGTCCGGGAGTATCGACGATGTTTATCTTCGTATCTTTATATGTGACCGCAGTGTTCTTTGAAAGGATCGTGATACCACGCTCTCTTTCGATATCGTTGGAGTCCATGACTCTTTCGGCCACTTCCTGATTTTCTCTGAATACACCGCTTTGCTTTAACAATACATCTACGAGTGTTGTTTTACCGTGATCTACGTGTGCGATTATCGCAACATTTCTTATATCTTCTCTTTTCTGAATCATATATACTCTCTCCTAACCAACGAAAGGCATTATAACACCCATTGAACGGCTGTTCAACAAAAAATAATCATCGTATCGCATAAATGAGATCCATTACAAAAGCAGTCACTGACAAAAAGAGGGTGTAACGCCCTTTGACGTTACACCCCGCCTTATCTTTCTATGAAAAAGCACATTTCTCAAATTCATCCGTAGGCATGGGTTTTGCAAAATAATAACCCTGGATAAGATCGCACTCTCTTTCTTTTAAGAAATCGACCTG
>JAILEQ010000051.1 GCA_024687305.1 Lachnospiraceae bacterium
ATTGTTTTCCAGATACATTTCGATCAGCTCCAGATCGATGACCACGTTCTTCTTAATACGGATATTCGCCCCAGCTTCTTTTGCCAGTTTCACAAATGAGTAATAGTTCATGTAATACATCCGTGCTCCCTGGGCATAGGAAACAAAGGTCCGCTTCTGCTCATCTATGAACCGGTCAAGATCCGGTCCTCTTCTTAATGTCCGAAGAAGTTCCTTTTTTCTTTCTTCTTCCCGCTCTTCCTTTGATCTTTTTGTCACGATCATGATCCTCCTTTCGAATGAAAAAAAGTTTACAAGTTGCCCCAAGCACAAAAAAGGCACCTACTCTAGATTTCTCTAAAGTAAGTGCCTGTGAAACCATCCAAAAGCTGTCCTCTGGATAATTTACCTGTTTAGTTTCAGCAAAATCCGTGCTCTACATCACGTTCCGTGACGATGCACGAAGCATTTTTCCACTCTTACATGAGGCTTCAAGAGACCTCACTTTTCGGCTCAGAAAACGCGACTTTTTGCGTCTATCTGCCGTTGTCCATACTTGTCCGTAGTGTGACGAAGCGTGACAAGGAATGACAAGGAGCGACGAAATCAGATACTCTTCATCGTCGGGAACAGCAAAACATCACGGATAGCCGGAGAATTGGTGAGGAGCATGGTCAAACGGTCGATGCCGTAGCCGATGCCGCCGGTGGGAGCCATACCGATCTCGAGAGCATTAAGGAAGTCCTCGTCGGTGTGATTGGCTTCTTCGTCGCCAAGGTCGGCAAGTGCATCCTGAGCCTTGAAACGCTCGCGCTGGTCGATGGGATCGTTGAGTTCGGAATAAGCGTTACACATCTCCCAGCCGTTGATGAAGAGCTCGAAACGCTCAACATAGCCTTCTTTATCGGGCTTCTTCTTGGTAAGAGGTGAGATCTCGATAGGATGATCCATAACAAATGTAGGCTGAACCATGTGCTCTTCGCAGAATTCCTCAAAGAAGAGGCTTAAGATGTCGCCCTTCTTGTGATGATCTTCAAACTCAACATGCTTCTCCTTTGCAATGGCCTTTGCTTCCTCGTCGGTAGCGATCGCATCGAAGTCAACGCCTGCATACTTCTTAACTGCGTCAACCATGGTGATACGCTCGAAAGGCTTCTCGAAGTCAAGCTCGATGTCGCCGTACATAAACTTGGTGGTACCGAGAACTTCCTTGGCAACATGTCTGAACATTTCCTCGGTAAGGTCCATCATTCCGTAGTAATCGGTATATGCCTGATAAAGCTCCATGAGCGTAAATTCGGGATTGTGACGGGTGTCGAGACCTTCGTTTCTGAATACTCGGCCAATCTCGTATACTCTTTCAAGTCCGCCTACGATAAGTCTCTTTAAATAAAGTTCAAGCGAAATACGAAGGCGAAGATCCTCGTCGAGAGCATTGAAGTGTGTCTCGAAAGGACGTGCCGCAGCACCGCCTGCGTTGGAAACGAGCATGGGAGTCTCTACTTCCATGAATCCGCGGTCGTCAAGAAAACGACGGATAGTGCTTATGATCTTTGAACGCTTGATAAAGGTGTCCTTTGATTCTGCGTTCATGATAAGGTCAACGTATCTCTGACGATATCTTGTATCGGTATCGGTAAGTCCGTGGAACTTCTCGGGAAGTATCTGAAGACTCTTTACAAGAAGAGTGATCTTTGAGGCATGGATGGATATCTCACCGGTCTTTGTACGGAAAACATATCCCTCGATACCGTATATGTCGCCGATATCGGACTTCTTGAAATCAGCGTAATCTTCTTCGCCGATCATGTCGCGAGCAACATAAACCTGAATGTTGCCCTTTAAGTCCTGTATATTGCAGAAAGAAGCCTTTCCCATAACGCGTTTGAACATCATACGACCCGCAATGGATACGTTGATGGGCTGTGCGTCCATGATCTCTCTTCTTTCGTTGTAATCGTTGTTTACTGCTTCTCTTGCTGCAGCCTCGTCCATTCCCTCAGTGTTAACGGGTGTTCTGCCGGCAAGAAGTTTACTCTCAAGCTCCTCGTAAAGGCTCTTGCAGTCGTCGGTATGATGCGTCTGGTTGTACTTGGTGATCTTGAAGGGATCTTTGCCTGCTTCCTGAAGTCCGGCAAGCTTTTCGCGTCTTACCTTAAGTAACTGATTAATGTCCTGTTCTGGTGCCTGATTGTTGTTTTCGTTTCCCATATTCTCTTCTCCTTACAAATGTGCGAAAAGGCGCATCAATAATGAAGCGCCTTGCAAAATCTCAATGTGTGCAAAAGACCGGAATCAATCGTTTGATCTGTCGATTGCAAGAACCTTATACTTAAGTTCGCCAACCTGTGTTTCAACCTTAACGGTCTGACCTTTCTTGGCGCCGATAAGTGCTTTTCCTACGGGTGACTCGTTGGAGATCTTACCCTTTAAGCTGTTTGCTTCGCTTGAGCCTACGATCTTGTATTCAAGTTCTTCGTCTGCTTCGATATCTTTGATCTTAACGCGGCATCCGATGCTGACTCTGTTAAGGTCAACTTCTTCCTCGTCTACCACTTCAACGTTTTTAAGGATTTTTTCAAGTTCTTCGATACGAGCCTCGATGTCTCTTTGCTCGTCTTTGGCTGCGTCATATTCCGCATTCTCGGAAAGGTCACCGAGTTCTCTGGCCTCTTTGATCTTCTGAGCAACTTCCTTTCGTCTTACGACTTTAAGGTTCTCAAGCTCGTCCTCATATGCTTTAACGCCTTCGTAGGTAATAATGTTTTTCTT
>JAILEQ010000056.1 GCA_024687305.1 Lachnospiraceae bacterium
TCGGTCTTTTCCCAGCCAAGGCAGGCATCGGTGATCGATTTGCCGTATATGCCTTCTCCCACTTTCTGGTTGCCGTCTTCGATATAACTTTCAACCATGAAGCCTTTGACAAGCTTCTTAAGATCATCGTGTTCGCTTCGATATTTAAGCACTTCTTTTATAATGCCGGGCTGCTTGAACGGATCTTTTCCGGAATTGGCATGGTTGGTATCTATTATGACCGCAGGATTTTCAAGATCAAACTCTGCATACATCTCAGAAAGCTTAACAACATGCTCGTAATCATAGTTTGAAATAAAGTTTCCGTGCATATCGGAGTATCCGCGGAGTACAGCGTGAGCATAAGGATTGCCAAACGAGTGAGCCGACCATCCTCTGTAAATAAACGAGTGTCCGTGCTGAGCAGTCTTTATGGCATTCAACATGCCGTTGAAGTCACCTGCGGTAGGGTTCTTCATACCGACGGGCACTTCTATGCCGCTTGCGGTAAGTCTGTGCTGCTGATCTTCCACCGATCTTGCGCCGACCGCAACATATCCCAAAAGATCATCAAGATACTTATGATTTTCCGTGTAAAGCATCTCATCCGCACATGAAAAGCCTGTCTCTTTCACCGCGCGCATATGAAGCTTTCTTATGGCAATGATACCTTTGAAAAGATCGGGCTTCTCATTGGGGTTTGGCTGATGAAGCATACCCTTGTAGCCTTCCCCGGAAGTTCTCGGCTTGTTTGTGTATATTCTCGGTATGATAAATATCTTATCTTTAACTTTATCCGATACACCTTTAAGTCGTGTGATATAGTCCATTACACTGTCTTCGTTGTCGGCCGAGCACGGTCCGATGATAAGAATCAGACGGTCGTCTCTTCCGTCAAGTATCTTCTTTAACTCTATATCTCTTTTGGCGATCGTCTCAGATATTTCCATGGTCACAGGATACATTTCTTTCGCTTCCATGGGGATAGTGAGTTTACGCTCGAATTCCATATTCATAAAGGATAAACCTCCCGCGAATGCGCTTTATATACGATTTTTCTCCTCATGATAACACGATTTTTGGCATAAAAAAAGAAAAAATTGCATTGTTTATGTGAATTTTATAAACCTCTACGAAAAGGCCCCGAAAGTTTCCCTTCGAGGCCTCTTCGCAATACTTGTATATGCTGTGTGGTAGAATGCTATTTCCAAAGCTCACGCCAGTCGGTTGCTCCTTGCCATAAGAAGACCTGACCTTTGATGAGCCTGCAATCCTTATCCGCTTTTTTAATACTTTCCATCTCTTCTTCTGTGAGTGGATCGGTCGTGATACATTCAAGATTCGAATGATATTGCGGCTCTTTTACCGAAAAAGGTATCGGTATGACGCCGCGCTGTACCGCCCATTTAAGACATATGAGAGCCGGATGAACGTTATGCGCTTTAGCGATATCTTTTATAACATCCATTTCTGTGGCGGCTATGTCATCACTCGTTCTGTCTCTTTCCGGTCTTGAAGGAGAACCTATGGGGCAGAAGCCTACCGGAACTATGTCAAGTGACTTTGCATATTCAAAAAGTTCCGGCTGCTGAAACGCGGGATGGCACTCCATCTCAAGGAATGAAGGCTTTATGCGGCAAAGACCGTATACTGCTTCCAGCTTCTTAACCGTCATGTTAGACATTCCTATATAGCGGACATATCCTTCATCAACAAGTTCTTCCATCTGTCGCCAGGTATCCATGAACTCCTCGACCGAAAACGGTTTGGAATCGGGATTTCTCGAATCACCGTCGCAGCCGGGTGCATGATAATTCGGGAAAGGCCAGTGAACAAAATATAGATCGAGCCTGGACAGTTTAAGATCGCGAAGACTTTTAAGACACGCCTCTTTAACTCGTCTGTGCATATCATTCCAGACTTTTGAAACTATAAAAAGATCATCCCTGTTTATATCGGTTTCAGAAAAAATCTTTTTTAGGACTTCTCCGATCCTGTCTTCATTCTGATATACAGCCGCACAGTCGATAAATCTGTAACCTTCCTTTATTGCGCCGTATACAGCCTTTGATACCATATCGGCACCGTATTTGTCGGAACCAAAGGTACCAAGACCCATAGCCGGTATCTTTTCACCGTTCTTTAACGTAACGTGCGGTATGAGATTTTGATCTATCACCTGTATCTGTTCGTTCATTTATCTTCCTCAATCGTTAAAGACTACGGCAACTTTACCGCAATTGCCCGATGCCATGAGTCTGTATGCTTCGCCTGCCTGCTCAAGCGGAAATTCATGTGTTACGAGATCTTCCGGATGTATATTCCATCTGACAAGTCGCTCAACGAGTTCTTCCATGAGCCAAAGCGAAGTAACCCATGAACCGTAGATTGTCTTCTGATCATGTATGATGTCAGGACTGGGATTAAAGTTTACGGTTCCGCCTTCACCGACAAATGCGATCTTGCCCCACTGACGTGTCGCACGAATGGCGAGTTGGCGTCCGGCATCGTTCGCGCTGCAGTCAACGGCCCTTTCACATCCGTATCCGCCGGTAACATCAAGTATCTGCTTTAACGTATCATCGCCCGGCTTAAACACGTAATCGGCAAGTCCGAGATCTTTTGCAAGTTTGATACGGTAATCGTTCATTTCGACACCTATCAGTTTTTCGGCACCCATAGCTTTGGCAAGCATCAGCGCCGCAAGTCCCACAGGACCGAGCCCGGTTACCAAAACGGCGTGGTCTCCGCAAACACCGATCTTTTGAAGTGCTTCGTAAACCGTTCCGAAGCCGCATGCAACCTGAGCACCGTCTTTGAATGTCAGTTCATCGGGTAAAGCTATAAGATCCTTTTCTTCCGCAAGGATATACTCGGCCATACCGCCGTTTCGCTGCCATCCGTAGGCACGTCTGTATTTACTCTTGCAAGAGATATAATATCCTCGTCTGCAGTCGTTACAAACACCGCAGCCCGATATATGATAAACGATGACCCTGTCTCCCTTTTTGAATCTTCTTAAGCCTTCGCCTTCTTCCACTATCTCACCGCAAGGCTCATGTCCGGCTGCCATTCCGGGAATATATCCTTCCGGACCTTTACCGACATGTTCTCTGTATATACATCTGATATCACTGCCGCAAATAGTGGTCGCGCGTGTCTTTATAAGCACTTCACCGTGACCGGGCTTGGGAATTTCAAAATCTTTCAATTCCACCGTACTGTTTCCGGGCAATATCGCCGCTCTCATCTTTGTAACCATAAAGACCTCCTGTAGACGGATAATGACTTTTTCTTCTGTTAATAACATATAATCAAATGACTTTTTTTGTTATTATCAAATTTGTCAATTTTCACCTTTTTATGTCGCATTTTCGAAGGTTTTGTGATAATGTGACAATATGAAAAACAAACTATCCGATTACAACTTAAGTTTCGAGCTCGACGGTCTGACATTCAAAGTCCTCAATCTTGTATTTGAGAAATTCGAGCGTCATATCCCGCTGCACAGTCACGGCACCGACAGTTTTGAGCTTCACATCATCCCTTACGGCTACGGCGAAGCTTTGATCGACAATGTACGTTATAAAATAACACCGGGTAGTATTTTCATGACAGGACCTTTCATAAATCATTCGCAGACACCCGATAAAAATGACCCGATGTGCGAATATTGCATTTATTTCAAAGTGACACCCGGCCCATCAACATCAAAAAAGACGTCAACTCTTTCAAAAACCTTTCTGAATACACCGTTTTGTCTTGTGCCCGACACGATAAATGCCGCAGCTTTATCAAAGGAACTGTTCGATGAATTGACCGTAAGAAAAGAAGGATACGAAACAGTTGCCGAAAGTCTGTTACGGCAATTGGTCGTAAAGCTCATAAGAACATACCCGGGGGCAAAAGAAAAAACGCCCGAATCCGCCACTACCGATACATATGAAAGTTCATCTCTTATCATCGAAGAAGCATTTCTGTACGAGTATGATTCAATAACGCTTGAAAGGTTATCGATAAAACTGGGACTTAGCAACCGCCAGACCGAACGTCTTATAAACGAAAAATATCACAAGTCATTCGCAGCCAAAAAAGCTGAAGCAAAGATGTCGGCTGCGGCAATGGCTCTTACGACAACCAAGAAATCCATAACCGAGATTGCCATGGATGTCGGATACTCAAGTATTGAACATTTTTCCGCAGCTTTCAAAAAATATCATTCGATATCACCAAAAGAATACAGAAAGAAAAACTCATAAAAAAAGGTTCAAAGCTTATATTGCTTTGAACCTTTTTGAACATCTTATTTTGCATAATCGGTAACTCGTGATTCACGAATTACATTTACCTTAACCATACCGGGATATTCCATTTCATCCTCGATCTTCTTGGCAATATCACGTGCCAGGATGACCATATCGGCATCGGTTACGGCCTCGGGAACTACCATTACACGAACTTCCCTACCTGCCTGAATAGCAAAAGATTTATCAACACCCTTGAAGCTGTTGGAAATATCTTCAAGCTGTTTAAGTCTTGTAGTATAAGTTTCGAGCGTATCACGTCTTGCACCGGGACGTGCTGCCGAAATAGCATCCGCTGCCTGTACTATAACCGCAATAAGACTTTGAGGTTCAACATCGCCGTGATGAGCCTCTACGGCATTTATAACAATAGCAGATTCTTTATATTTCTTGCAAAGTTCAACACCGAGCTGGATGTGAGATCCTTCCATCTCGTGATCGACCGCTTTTCCTATATCATGCAGCAAACCTGCACGTTTAGCGATACGAACATCCAATCCGATCTCAGCCGCAAGCAAGCCTGACAACTGAGCCACTTCGATCGAATGCTTAAGCGCATTCTGTCCGAAACTGGTTCTGAAACGCATTTTCCCGAGAAGTCTTACAAGTTCGGGATGGATACCGTGAACACCGACTTCCAAAAGTGCGGCTTCGCCCTCTTCCTTGATCATCGTTTCAACTTCTTTTTGCGCTTTTTCTACCATTTCCTCAATGCGGGCGGGATGAATACGTCCGTCCACAACGAGTTTTTCAAGTGCGATACGTGCAACTTCTCTTCTGATCGGATCGAATCCGGAAAGGATAACCGCTTCGGGAGTGTCATCTATTATAAGATCAACCCCGGTGAGCGTTTCGATCGTTCTGATGTTACGTCCTTCACGACCGATGATACGTCCCTTCATTTCATCATTGGGAAGCTGTACAACGGATACTGTGGTCTCGGAAACATGATCTGCGGCACATTTCTGAATAGCCGTAACGATATATTCCCTTGCCTTCTTATCCGCCTCTTCTTTGGCCCTTTGCTCCATATCTTTTATGAGCTTGGCCTCTTCCAACTTTACTTCGTCTTGTACAATACTTAAAAGGTGCTCTTTTGCTTGTTCAGAGGTAAGACCTGAAATTCTTTCAAGTTCCTGTATTCTCTCTTCGTTCAATTTGGCGATCGCTTCTTTCTGCTTTGCCAAATTTTCTTCCTTTGCAGCGAGACTTGTCTCTTTTCTCTCGATTGCTTCCGTCTTACGATCGATGTTCTCTTCTTTTTGCTGAATACGGCGTTCGTTGCGCTGCATTTCCGCACGACGTTCCTTGATCTCTTTATCGAGCTCATTTTTGGAACGGATCGATTCCTCCTTAATCTCAAGAAGGCTTTCGCGTTTCTTGGCCTCAGCTTCTTTTAAAGCATCATCAATAATCTTACGGGCATCTGCCTCGGCGTTGCCGATTTTGGCATGTGCTGATTTGGTAATACGGTTCTTTGTAAGAACAGATGTTACCGGAATGGAAACAACAAAGAGGACAATGGCTGCAATGGCGATAATGGGCCACATACAGGTGTACCTCCTTATTTAGTTTTATTGCATAAATATCAATATAGAACGCATAGGCATCCTAATATACATTTTTACAACAGATTAATTTTATGAAAAAAAGACAGTTATGTCAAGGTTATATGATAATTTATGTTAACAACATAACATCACATCCCGTCAACTGTCTCTTCCATCGCTTTTCTGACTTTATCCATGTCAAAGCCGCGTCTGTAAAAATATGCGAGCACCTTTTGTTTGCTCTCGTAATCAAGGTCACGATCGTAACCTTTTTTCTTTAAAGTTTTAAGTATGAGATCATACTCTATACCGCCCGAATCTTCCTCATTGTACTCTTCTCTCTCACGTCCGAGCCTGAAGTACGCCTCTTCGGTAACTCTTAAATCTATCCCTTTGGATAACAGCTTTTGTTTAATCTCAGATCTTGAATATGACCCTTCTTTTTCTCCGATATAAGCCATGGCATATTTAAGATCGTCAACATATCCGTACGATGCGACATAGTCGATCGTATCGTTAACTATCTTTTCGGGATACCCTCCGTCAAACAGTTTCTTCTTTAGCTGATAAACGGTGTAATTCCTCTCTTTTAAAAGATTCATGGCGCGCATCTTACATCTTTTGGGCAAAATTCCCTTAACTATCTTATCGTAGTTTTCCAAAGATAATTCGCCGCCCTCTTTGATCTTTAATGTTCTTATCTCTGACCTGTAGAGAACAAAGGATTCTTCCGTGTCCAGAAGAACCCTTTCTCTCTGTTTGTTGATTTCTTTGATTGAAATAACTAACATGTTTTCCCTGTGCCTTAAGCGTATGTCACACTCTTTTGTCGCTTTTTGTTACTTCTCAGTCTTCTTTTGCAGCGTCAACTTTTGCCGATAGACCATACTTCTCGCGGACTTTCTTATCGATCTCTTCCAAAACGTCCGGGTTATCCTTAAGGTATTGACGTGCGTTCTCACGACCCTGGCCGATCTTGTTACCCTCATATGCAAACCACGCGCCGCTCTTGTTGATAATGTCGCAATTAACAGCAAGGTCGAGCACGTCGCCCGCATACGAGATTCCCTCACCGAACATAATATCAAATTCAGCTTCCTTGAAAGGAGGTGCTACTTTGTTCTTTACTATCTTTACTCTTGTACGGTTACCCATTACTTCACCGTTTGATTTAAGAGATTCGACACGTCTTACATCCATACGAACCGATGCGTAGAATTTAAGAGCGCGTCCGCCGGTAGTTGTCTCGGGATTGCCGAACATTACTCCGAGTTTCTCTCTTAACTGGTTGATAAATACAACAGTACAATTCGATTTGCTGATGACTGCGGTAAGTTTTCTTAACGCCTGGGACATAAGCCTTGCCTGAAGTCCCATGTGAGAGTCGCCCATATCTCCGTCTATCTCGGCCTTGGGAACCAAAGCCGCAACAGAGTCGACGACAACTATATCCACAGCACCGGAACGAACCATGGTCTCGGTGATCTCCAGGGCCTGTTCGCCGTTATCGGGCTGAGAGATATAAAGATTGTTGATATCTACACCTATGTTCTGCGCATATACCGGATCGAGCGCATGCTCCGCATCTATAAATCCGGCGATACCGCCTCTTTTCTGAACTTCAGCGATCATATGAAGAGTTACGGTCGTTTTACCGCTTGATTCGGGTCCGTAAATCTCTATTATCCTTCCCTTGGGAATACCGCCGAGACCGAGTGCAAGGTCAAGACTTAACGATCCGGTGGGAATAGTTTCTACGTTCATCTGGCTTGCGGGATCACCGAGTCTCATGACCGCTCCCTTGCCATACTGTTTTTCAATCTGTCCGAGCGCCGCTTCAAGTGCCCGTTTCTTTTCATCCATTTCCATAAGAGCCTCCATCTCTGAACAAGTGTTCTATTAAAGAATAAAACACCTGTTCGATATTGTCAAGTATCGTTGCAAAAAAAATTCATCTGCTTTCAATACAACGATAATATACCTATTGTCCGATATATCACCCTTTGTACCTCCTCTTTTCATATTTCCCTTTTTTCATCTGAAATCAATCCCCGAAACGGGTACAAATGATGTGCGGCAATGCAAAGATTATTAGATACACGGTCCCTCACCGTGTAATCTAACTTTACAAAGAGGACAAAAAAATGTCAATCAATAAATAAAAAAACATACGGCTTTTAAATAAGCCGTGATCTCTGTCATATGAAAACACCCCGGAATATCCGGGGCGTTTTGATCAATATGTCTTGATAAGATCCGAGTAATCAAGGAATGTACATGTGCTCCATCCCATATACGAAGGACGGTTTATTCCGACTTCGAGTCCGATGGGCGTATATACCCAGAACACGTCATCCGTTTCGAATATGTCCATAAGCTCCTCATCCGTATAATAGTTTATGGCCACACCGTTCTGAGTATAGCATTTATCCTGGAAAGTCTTGTAAAAGTCGCCCGAAAAATCAAACTCTTCGGTAGCCTTAAGTATCCTTCCGGTCGTCATATCGATGTTGATCGAATTAAGATACGATTCAAGCGAATATCCCGCATCATCATAATCGGACTGCTGATATGCGGTAGGATAAAAAGCAATGCTCAATACATTCTCATCCATATATGTGATATATGCCCTGTTCTCGGCATATATCGAATAAGAGTCGGATGTGTAAAAAAGTGAATCTTCGGCGAGATCGGCTATCTTGGCGGATGCTTTGTATATCTCTTTGTTCAATTCGTCTTCGTTGGGAAGACCTGTATCCGAAAGAACAAAATAATGACAGACTATCTCTATATCATGAGGCAATATGGCATCGTCACTGTCATATTCACCGTCCTTGTTGCTGTAATACCACAAGGTCTCACTTACTTTATACGGAACGGATTCATCGTAATATGAATCAAAGTCATAGTATGTTTGATCTTTTTCGTAAGGATCGTCGGACAATGTTTCGTAATTGCCGTTGCATAAAGTATCTTCATTCTCAACTATCACTTCGGAGAGCGGATAAGACAATGTACCGAAACGAAGATCGTATTCATCGCCTTCGAGATCACTGGAAGGATCGTACGAATATGCGGAAGCACTGTTATACATATCGACATAATGGTTGATATCCGAAGAAACCATCTGCATTCCGGATCGAGCAAGCGAATATACCGCAAATATTATCCCCGCGCAAAGAGCAAAGAACAAAAGTACCGAACCGACAACGATACCGACAATGGCACCGGTGCTCAGACTCTTTTTCTGTCTTACGGGCACGGAATAGTATCCGTTTGGATATGCCGCGTTATATGCCTGATTTGCATAGCCGTTCTGCGAATAATATTGCTGATTGACAGTCTGTGCGTTTGTCTGAGGCTGCGTATTGGTCTGCGCCTGATATTGTACCTGAGGCTGTACCTGAGGCTGTATCTGAGGCTGTATCTGAGGCTGTATCTGAGGCTGCGACTGAGGTATGACCGTCGATTCAGCCGGCGTTACCAAAGGAGCAGCGCCCGAAAAGACGTTTGTGATGCTGTCCGAAGCCGCGTTATTCTGCACGGGTCTATCCGTTTGATCGCATGAAACAGCCTCATTTACGCTATTTGTGGGTGCATCCTCCAAAGATTCGGTCGAAGTCTCCGAAACAATGCTCTGTCCGTCTTTAACGGCCCCTTCCTTGGGAGCGAACATCGAATCGTCGGTTGAGGACGAAGAAAAAACTCCCGAATTGGCCGAAATGGCATCGGTAAAAGGATTCGATGTCGTATTTTGAGTGTTTGCACTGTCCGGCTCGTAATCGGGTGCCACAAAGCCACAGGAGTCGCAAACGCCTGCCTTTGTTACCGAACCGCATTTAGGACAAAAATTGTAGATTGCCATACCGTGTCTCCCTATCCGAATGTTTTTTCGCTGAAATAGTCAAGAACGCATTCTCGAACGAGCACAAGTGCTTCCGTCGTTGCGCTTTCACGTATCTTTTGTCTGCTTCCGCTAAAATGGTATTCCTTTACCTTGATCTGTCCGCAGACATTGCATGCTATATACACAAGCCCCTTGGGCTCGGTTTCCGTATCCGCGGGTCCTGCGTATCCGGTGACGGCAACAATAACGTCTGCCTTCGGGCCGAGTTCCGGACCGCTCACCATCTCTTTCGCAGTCTGTTCACTTACCGCGGTATATTTCTCTATCGTACTCTTCTTTACGCCGGCGAGTTTTCTTTTGGCCTTATTGGAATATGTCACGAAGCCGCATTTGAAAATATCCGAAACACCCGCTACGTTTATAAGTCTCGAAGCGACCATTCCGCCCGTACACGACTCAACCGTCGATATGCGAAGTTCGCTCGCTTCCAAAAGATCGACAACGGCCTGCTCGAGTGTCACATTTTCATCCGTTGTGTAAATGTTATTTCCGAATCTGAGCTTAAGCTCGTTTACAACAGGTTTTATAAGCTTGTTCGCTTCGCTCTCCGTTGCAGCCTGTGCGGTAACACGAACGTGGACTTCACCCGTTTTTGCGTATGTGGCGATCGTAGGATTGGTCTGCGAATCAATGAGATCTTTTATCTTTGTCTCCAAAAGACTTTCGCCGACCGAGCAGACTTTTACCGTCTGTGAAACGATCACTCCGGGAAGAAGTTTTCTTAAATAAGGAACGACCGACTCTTCAAACATCGGTATCATTTCGATAGGCGGTCCGGGAAGAAGAACAATGTGCTTGTTCTCGTATGGAATTATCACACCGGGCGCCGTTCCGTTATTGTTTTTAAGAATGACCGCACCTTCCGGGATCATGGCCTGCTTTATGTTATTTTCGGTAGGCTCTTTTCCCTTTTTCTTAAAGTAAGCTATAATGCTTTCTTTGCTTTCCTCGTCAAGATACAAAGACTTGCCGCAAACTTTGGCCGCGGTCTCTTTTGTAAGATCGTCTTCCGTAGGTCCGAGTCCCCCGCTTAAGATGATGATATCGGCTCTTGAAAGAGCTGTCTTTATCGATTCGGAAAGTCGCTCCTCATTGTCGCCGACAGTAACCTGATAAAAATTTGAAAGCCCCAGACCCGCGCACGCACGTGCAAGATAAGCTCCGTTTGTATTAACGATATTACCGAGAAGTATCTCGGTTCCGACACATATTATCTCTGCTACCATTCTAGTTTTTCACATCTTTCATCACATTTATGTTCTTGACTACATAGTCTATAAGGGAAACGACCGTGAGTGTTACGGCTACCCAGAAAAGGACCGTTGTTACCATGCGAAGTACAGGGATCTCTTCAACCACAAGCATGAAGCAGATCGCTACCATCGTTGATGCGGTCTTGAACTTGCCCCACATGGAAGCTGCGATCACTACGCCGGCATCGGAAGCCACAAGTCTTATTCCGCTTATCACAAACTCCCTTCCGACGATGACCAGAATGGCTATCATGGAAAGTATCTGGCTGTTGCCGATCCTTGAACCGCCATCCACGATCAAAAGACATATGAGCGCGCTTATCACTAAAAGCTTATCGGCAAGCGGGTCCATAAATTTTCCGAAATTCGTTACAAGGTTGTTCTTTCGAGCGATGTGTCCGTCAAGGAAATCGGTCACGCTCGCTATTATAAATACGCCCAATGCTATATACATGTGAAAAGGAACAAATCCCGCCACACAGAAAAATACAAAAACGGGAATGAGGATAACTCTCATTATCGTAAGTTTATTCGGTAAATTCATCGTTCATCACTCCTACAAGATCGTAATTGTTGGCGCCCGTAACGTGGGCGATACAGATATCTCCGGTCACAAGTTCCCTTCGGGTGTTCAGGAAAAGAAGTCCGTCCACATCGGGTGCATCCTTGTATGTCCGGCATGCGTATACGTTATTTTTGTCCTCACTCTCATCGGGAAGCTTTCCTTCCACCATGACCGTAAGCTCACGGCCGATCTCCGCCTCCGCATTTTCGAATGCGATAGCCTGCTGGATACGCATTATCCTGTTTTTACGTGCTTTCTTTATAAAAGCCGGAATCTGCTTTTTCATCAAAGCCGCTCCGGTCCCTTCTTCCTTTGAATAGGTGAAGACTCCGAGCCTGTCAAATCTGACCTCTTTTACAAAAGACATAAGCTCATTGAAATCTTTTTTTGTCTCTCCGGGAAAACCTGTTATAAGGGTTGTCCTTATGCATATGCCCGGAACGTTGTCCCGAAGGCGTTTGATAACGTGCAAAAGATCGGCTCTTGTAGTCAGACGACCCATTCTCTTTAATATGGCATCCGAAGCATGCTGGATAGGCATATCGATATATTTGCATATCTTTTTGTTTGATGCGATCTCTTCGATGAGGTCGTCGGTTATCTCTTCCGGATAGCAATACAAAAGCCTTATCATTACAATGCCGTCTATCTTTGAAAGTTCCTGCAAAAGCTTCACAAGCGACTTCTCGCCGTAAATGTCTTTTCCGTAAAGAGTGGTCTCCTGCGCTACAAGAATGAGTTCTTTCACTCCGTTCTCGCTAAGCGTCTTTGCTTCGCCTGCCAACACTTCCATCGGCACGCTTCGAAACTTTCCCCTAAAGGACGGAATGGCACAATAGGTACAGTGCTTGTCGCATCCTTCCGCAATCTTTAAATATGCGAAATGACCACCTGTGGAAACAATACGCTTCTTTCCGTAAACGAGAAGACCGTTTATCGGTTTTAAAAACACGTGTTTTTTATCCGATGTTTCCGCGGTTTTCTCTGTAATGCCTTCTTCGATAAGGGAAACGGCGTTAACGATCTCGTCGATCGCCATCGTTCCTATCAAAACATCGACTCCCGAAAGTTCGCGTCGGATGTCATCGCTGTAACGTTCTGCGAGACACCCTGCGGCTATGATACCTTTGAGCGTTCCGTTTTCTTTTAACCGCTCCATCCTAATGAGGGTGTTGATGCTCTCGGCTTTGGCGTCGCTTATGAACGAGCAGGTATTTACCACCGCAACGTCGGCCAAAGTCTCGTCGGACACGAGTTCATGGCCTCTTTCGCTCAGCATCCCCATCATCATTTCGGTATCCACAAGGTTTTTATCGCAACCAAGAGATATAAAACATATCTTCATAAAAAACAAAGGGAACACCATTGCAATATCCGCAACGGTCTTCCCTCCCTTTCGTATTAGTCTTCTTCGTCGCTGATGATACGGATCTTGCCCTGATTAAGCTCATCTACGGCAACGCTTAACGCTTTCTTGCCGTCTGATTCAACGTAAGGCTCATCGCCCGCAACAATCTGACGTGCTCTTCTGCTGGTTGCCATCACTATCGAATAGCGGCTGTTGACTACTTTTGCCTCACCGGGTTCAACCTCGCTGTTTACGACCTTCATAAGGTCACTGTATGACGGATGTAACATTCTTCCACCTCTTTCTAAAAGCTTAAAAGCTCATTTTGTATTTCTTTAATGAATGTGCCGCAGCGTTTCGTCTGAAAGCGCTGTGCCAGCACTATATCATGCATCTCTTTGACCGCAGTGTCAAGGTCATCGTTTATTACGATATATTCGTATCGGTCGATCCACTTGCTCTCTTCCTTAGCACGCGTTATACGCTTGGCGATCGTCTCGGCGGACTCTGTACCTCTCTTTTCAAGACGCCTCTTTAATTCTGCGATGCTTGGAGGAGTCACGAAAACAAGCAGCGTATCGGGAAATTTTTCTTTTATCTGCATGGCGCCCTGAACCTCTATGTCGAGGATGACGCTCTTTCCTTCTTTTAACTTGCTGTCCACATATTCGCGAGGAGTACCGTAATAGTTGTCGCAATATGTGGCATGCTCGTACAAAAGGCCGTTTTTTATGGTTTCTTCGAACTTTTCTTTCGTTACAAAGAAATAATCTTTTCCGTCCACTTCTCCTTCGCGTGGAGATCTTGTTGTCATTGAAACGGAAAACGCAAAGTCATCGTAATCATTTAACAGTCTGTGTAACAATGTTCCTTTGCCTGCGCCGGAAAAACCCGACATTACGATCAAAATGCCGTCCATCTTCAACCTCTACTCAATATTCTGGATTTGCTCACGCACCTTCTCGATCTCGGTCTTAAGTTCGATCGCATGATCGCTCGTCGCAAGATCGTTTGCTTTTGAAAGCATCGTGTTGGCTTCGCGGTTCATCTCCTGAGCTATAAAGTCAAGTTTTCTGCCACAGCTTCCGCCCTCTATCAGAGTTTTCTTGGTAGTCTCTATATGGCTTGTGAGTCTTACTATCTCTTCGTCTATGCAAACCTTGTCGGCAAAGAGAGTTACCTCGGTAAGAAGTCTCGTCTCATCGATTTTTGCGTCTCCCAAAAGTTCGCGGACTTTTTCTTCAAGTCCCTTTCTGTACTCTTCGATCACCTTGGGTGCGCGTTCTTTCACATAATCAACGTGAGTGAGCATGTCATCAAGTTTGCAAAGGAGGTCCTCCTTAAGGTTCTCGCCTTCCTTGATCCTTGAATCAACGAATCTTTCGGCGGCTCCCCTTATGGCCTCACCAAGGCCTGCCCAGATCTCATCTTCGTCTATCTCAGGCTCTTCCATGGAGAATATCTCGGGGAATCTCGATAGATTTGAAACTCTTATATCGCAGTCGAGTTCGAACTCTTCGGCCATATCCTTTAAATACTTAAGATATTCGGCGGCTACGTCTCTGTTATATTTAATACCTACGCTTTCATCGGTGAAATCTTCGTAAGTAATGAAAACATCCACCTTGCCGCGCTGTATGTAGTTCTTAAGTTCGTTTCTGATGGCTGCCTCAAAGAAGTTGAGCTTCTTGGGCATTTTGATGGTCATATCAAGGTATCTGTGGTTAACGGACTTAAGTTCAACGGTGAACTTACGCTTTGCATCCGCGAATTCCGCGCGTCCGAAACCTGTCATGCTCTTTATCATATACTTAAAGCCTTTCGCATTAATTATTTAATTATAGTGCATTTTATGAAGGGCAGTCAAGAAAATAGGGGCTGTTCTTTGCTCTCTTTTACCTGATCTCGTAATAAAACAGATATTGCTGTATTATACCCGCCACACCTTTGAATCTTTCATGATCGAATCCGGAGGGATAATATTTGTCAAGCAGGCTTTTCACATGAGTGTCGATCGGGAAAGCCTCAGTTTTGTGAAATCCGAAAAGACATATACAATTTGCGACTTTGGGGCCGATGCCTTTTCTTTTTAACAGTTCTTCGTACAGATCTTCGTATTCCAGCCTTTTGAGGCTCTCGATCCAGCCCGGATTATTCTGCACATACTCGCATATATGTGTAAGATAGGGCACTCTGTATCCGAGTCCGAGCGATCGGTCTTCAAAAAAAGAAGGGGTAATGTCAAACGGGTCCGGAAACGAAAAATGCACACCGTCATCACAGAACTTCCCGGCTTTTTCCGATATTCTTTCGATCGAATCGCTTATCCTGGCTATATTGTTGTTTTGCGATATCAAAAAGCTTACGATCACTTCCCAGGGATCCTGTTTAAGTATCCTGATGCCCTTTCCGAGGCTGTACGCTTCTTTTAAATGGCTGTCCGCATATCCGTCCACGAGCTTTTCGATCTTTTCATAGTCAAAATCCAGATCGAGATAATCGCGCCAGATAAGGTCAAAATCTTCTTCAGATGAGGTAAGAAGAACACGATCGCCGTCGGGCACCATTTTAAGCATTTTACCAAATGCAGGAACGGTGACGATCCCGTTTTCTTCGTGCCATCTGAAACATTGACCGCTTTTCATTATATCTTTGGGAGAAAAATATTGGGCAGAAATCTCAATCATCGGGGCCGTTATCCTCGGGTATTTTTTTCATCACAAAATAGTAGGCGGTTTCACCGAACGTTGACTTGGAATCGAATACCAAAAGCTTTACGGTCTCTTCGTCAATGAAGTGAAACTCGTAGTCACGCTCTTTTGAATCGTTTGTGGCGGACACGCACCAGACGGAGTCGCCAAACGCCGATCCTCTGCCGTCTTTATATGCCGTAAGCGGCATCGCATAATCGGTGATCAATGTCTCGTCACTTCCGGCACCGAACCATGCGGAAAGATATCCGTCTTCCGAAAGATCGGCGTTGGCAAAGCCTTCCGAAAGCTCTTTTTCGTTCGCCGGATCGTCCCGGTAAACTCCGTACGAAACCGCACCGTAAATGCCGGCCGCAGACCTGATGGTATCGGTCATCTCAATGTTTGCGGGCTTATGACCGCTTTTATGATATTCCATAAGGATCGAATAAACGTCATATGAATCCCCGTAAGATATCGCATCATAATACTCACAGCTTTTAAAACGTCCCGTATATTGCTTTGCATAATCCGCATCATATTCTTCTTTGGTAACTTCGTCGCCGTCTATATAGTAACGGATCGTATCCCCGTCAAACTGATCTTCCACAGTCTCGTAACACTTATCTTCCTGAAGAGTCCTGTTCTCAAGAGTGAAAAAATCAAAAAGATATGTACCGTGATTCATGTAAAAAGAAAGAATCCGGCCACCGTTTTCAAGATACGAGAAATTGCCGTACTCTCCGAACTCTCCGACCTCAAAGACTCCGTCCTCGTATGCGAGACACATGTGGACCATCGAACTGTGTGCACAGTCTTCCATATATACCAGTTCCGGAATATCGTCGTTATCGACATATAAAATGTCATATCTGAGTGTGGCACGAAGTGCCTCGTCGTCTTTTGCAAGACCGTCGAGATAATCCGCATACATTCTTATAGCTTTAAAAGCCGAAGGCGCTTTCTTTACAGCTGCGGGTTCGGGCTCTTCGACGTCTGTCGACACTTCGGATGAAATCGCGGGTTCGGTGCTTGTCTTTACGGTGTCCTGTGATATCGGATCGGTTGAGACCGAAGGTTTATCGCCGCCACAGGCGACAAGCGAGAATAATATTGTAAGAATCGACAAAATAAGAAGTTTTTTCTTCATACCTGATTTAAAAAAGGGGCAGGACCGATGCCCTGCCCCTTAAAATGCCTTTACCGTTTAAAAATATCTCGTTTGATACTCAATCACTATACATCAAAAAGCTGAAATAAACAATATGATAAAATGCAACAAGCCGAAGGCTTAGCCCTCGGCTTTGTTGCATTTTTTAGGAGAAGAAAATGTTTTATGTGAATGAGTCATTGCTTTGTTCTTATGGCGTTATTATATAAGACAAAGGTTATCAAATTATTAATGAAATTATTAACTTTCTATTATCTTTATTCGTCGTCTTCTTTAAGGTCGACTTCCTTAAGATAACGGCCTACGACTTTAAGATATTCACAATGTTCCGACAGCTCGTCCATCATGAGTTTTCCCAGTTTGCTCCTGTCGTCGCCTTCCATCTCGGCAAAGAAATAATACTGCCATGGAATGTCTTTCATGGAACGTGAACGCAGCATTCTCATGTTGAATCCGTACTTACTGATGACGTTTATCGCATTTGCGAGGGCACCGGCCACATGGTTGACGGTAAAGAGCATCAAAAAGCTTGCATTGTCTCCGAAGGATTCTTCCGAAGCGGTACGCGAAAATACCGCAAATCTGGTCGAATTTAATCCGCTTTCGTTGATCTTTCGCTCCAGGACTTTCATTCCGTAAAGTTCCGCGGTCTCCATGCTCGCGATAGCGGCTATCGTGGGATCGTTAAGTTCCATTACTCTCTTTGCGGCGATCGCCGTATTGGAGGCTTCTATCATCTCAAGATTGTGAGCCTTTATGTAGTTGTCGCACTGTGAAAGCGCCTGCGGATGACTTATTACCTTCGTAACGCCGGAAAGCTTTGAGCCCGGAACACCCAAAAGGTGATGCGTCACAGGAAGCGTATACATTCCCGTAACATGCATGGTTCCGGAGAACATAAGATCTGAAACCTGTCCCACTTCGCCGGCATAGCTGTTTTCGACCGGAAGCACACAAACATCGCACTCTCCCTTTTCTGCTGCCCTGTAAGCCTTTCTGAAATCGGGATAGGCAACGAGCTGTGCATCGGGGAAGATACGTTTTGACGCTATGTATGCAAACGCGCCTTCCACGCCGCAGTATGCTACTTTAAGTCCGTCCATCAAACGATGTTCATATGTACGCGAAGCCTTTATGACATCCTTCATAAAACGAACGTAAAAGTCGCGCTTTTCCGGATCTTTAATATATTTGAGATTTTCTTCGGACAGCCTTGCGTCATCGGAATCGTCCGAAACGGGAAGTCCGTATTCTTTTCTGTAATCGGTCACAAGTTTCTGTGCGTCGAGCCTTTTTTCAAAAAGCTCCGCCATCCGCTCATCGAGCGCTTCTATTTCCTTTTGTGCCTTTTCAAGTCTTTCGTCACTCATTTTTTCACCGTTTATACGCTCATTACAGCGTCTTTCATTTTCTTTACATATTCACCGACATACTTAGGTGATTCTTTTTTGTATTGAGCAAGTATCTTTATTATAGCCGACCCCACTATCGCTCCGTCCGATAACGCCGCCATCTTTGCCGCCTGCTCGGGGGTGGAGATGCCAAATCCGATCGCGGTGGGTATATCGCTGTTTTTCCTTACCACATCAATTATGGAAGCCAGGTCCGTAGTTATATTGCTTCTTGTTCCGGTAACTCCCAGACTCGATACGGTATAAAGAAACCCCTTCGCTTCTTTTGCTATCATCGCGATCCTGTTTTCGGACGTAGGTGCGATCATCGATATGAAGTCTACGCCGTACTTTTCACAGACAGGCGCAAATTCTTCTTTCTCCTCGAACGGCACATCGGGAAGGATAATGCCGTCTATCCCGATCTCTGAACAAATCTTCAAAAACTTATCCGTTCCGTAAGAGAATACCACATTTGCATATGTCATGAAAACGAATGGAACGGTGATCTCCTTCCTCAGATCTCTTACGAGTTCAAATATGTCATCGGTCGTGATCTTGTTTGAAAGCGCTCTTAAGTTTGCTTCCTGGATTACCGGGCCTTCGGCCGTTGGGTCCGAAAAAGGAATGCCCAGTTCTATGAGGTCGGCTCCGTTGTCTGCGGCCGCCTTTACGATCTTTTTGGTTGTCTCGATGTCGGGATCTCCGCATGTTATGAAAGGAATGAAGGCTTTGCCGTTTTCAAATGCTTTATAAATATTACTCATGAATATCCTCCCCTCTGTAGCGAGCGATCGCCGCACAGTCTTTGTCGCCCCTGCCCGAGATCGTGACCACAATGATCTTGTCTTTTGAAAGTGTGGGCGCATACTTCATGGCGTAAGCAACCGCATGTGCGGACTCTATCGCGGGAATGATGCCCTCTGTCTTTGCAAGATATTCGAAAGCATTGACCGCTTCGTCGTCGGTGATCGGAACATACTTTGCTCGCCCGGAATCGTAAAGTCCCGCATGCTCGGGGCCTACTCCCGGATAATCAAGTCCCGCGGAGATCGAATAAACAGGAGCTATCTGCCCGTATTTATCCTGGCAGAAATAGGACTTCATACCGTGGAATATGCCGAGTTTTCCGGTAGAGATCGTTGCTGCGGTCTCAAACGTATCTATTCCCCGTCCGGCCGCTTCACAGCCTATGAGCGCGACTTCTTTGTCTTCGATAAAATTGTAGAAGGTTCCGATCGCATTCGAACCGCCGCCTACGCAAGCGATGACCGCATCGGGAAGTCTTCCCTCCTTTTCGAGCATCTGCTCTTTTATCTCTTTTGAGATGACAGCCTGAAAGTCACGGACTATGGTCGGGAACGGATGCGGTCCCATTACGGAACCGAGGCAATAATGTGTATCGTCGATCCTTGTCGTCCATTCTCTCATGGCTTCCGAAACAGCATCTTTAAGCGTTCTCGTTCCTGTCTTAACGGGAACTACCGTTGCGCCGAGAAGACGCATCCTGTATACGTTAAGAGCCTGTCTTATCGTATCTTCTTCGCCCATAAAAACAACACACTCCATGTTCATGAGTGCTGCGGCCGTTGCCGTAGCCACACCGTGCTGACCGGCACCCGTTTCGGCGATGAGTCTTGTCTTTCCCATCTTCTTTGCCAAAAGCGCCTGTCCGAGAACGTTGTTGATCTTGTGGGCACCCGTATGGTTAAGATCTTCTCTCTTTAAATATATTTTTGCTCCGCCAAGATCCTCGGTCATTTTTCCGGCGTAATAAAGTCTTGAAGGTCTTCCCGCATACTCATTTAAAAGATCGCTAAGCTCCCTGTTGAATTCGGGATCGTTCTTGTAATGTTCGTACGCTGCCTCGAGTTCGTTCACAGCGTTCATAAGTGTCTCGGGAATATACTGTCCGCCGTGTATTCCAAATCTGCCTTTACTCATCTTATCCTCCGATGATCGTTTTTACCGCCTTTACACAGGCAATTATCTTTTCTTTGTCTTTAAGTTTATCCGTCTCGGCACCCGATGATATATCCACGATCGCCGGGTGTAACGTTTCTATCGCCAAAGATACGTTATCTTTGTTAAGTCCTCCCGCCAGTATAAACTCTCTTTCGATATTTGTAACTACCGACCAGTCAAAAACTTCTCCGGTACCGTATCCGTTATCGAGCAATATCATATCGGCGGAACTGGAAATCGCAGCTTTTGCGTCTTCGCAGCTTTTTATCTTAAATGCCTTCCATACGCATAGTCCCGACCGTTCCTTGACTGTCCGTATATAAGCTTCGTCTTCGCTGCCGTGAAGCTGGATCACGTCAAGACCTATCTCCTTAGCGGCATTTATAACCTCTTTAGCCGGTTTGTTCACAAATACGCCGACGGCTTTTATCTCTTTGTCAAGCAGGCTTCGAAGATGAGCCGCCTCTTTGATCGAAAGATTTCTGTGGCTTTTCTCAAAATCGATTATGAACCCCGCGTAATCAGGCCCTGCTTCATTCACCGCTTTTATGTCGCATTCCCTGAAAAGACCGCATATCTTTATCTTTGTCATATCGTCTTCACCTTATTAAATCACCATTTACCGTCGTTAAATGAATCGCAGTACAAAGAAAACACACGTTACAAAATCGCATTTCTAAAGCTATCCAGCATCTTTACCCGGTCCGTTGCTCTCATGAGCGCCTCTCCCATGAGCACACCGTCCGCTCCGATCTTTTTAACGGTCTTTACATCTTCACTTGATACGACACCGCTTTCGGCAACATAGAGCGTATCACTAGGAATAAGTTCCCTAAGTCTTGCCGCATTTTCGAAGTCGACCGAAAAATCTTTCAGATTACGATTGTTGACGCCGATCATTTTTGCTCCGACAGAAACCGCTTTTTTGATCTCTTCTGCGTCGTGAGTCTCGGTAAGTGCT
>JAILEQ010000070.1 GCA_024687305.1 Lachnospiraceae bacterium
TGGGTTATCTGCTTTTCTTTATAGTTCCTGGCTATCTCATTGGCCATTTTGGCGTTGTATATGCCAAACCCTATACCGAGAGCGGCTATGATAACAAAGGCAGCCGTTACGATGGAGAAGATTCTCTTTATCCTTCGCTCTCTGTGCCTTTGCCTTAGATCATCATACGAGCAATGAAGAATGGGGGCTGCAAGTCTTATTATCTCGGTCTTAAGCTTTTTATTTACTTCTTTGATGTTGTCACCTCTTACATCGGCGGCAAGAGGCTCAACGGGATTTCCATTCTCATCGTTAAGCAACTGTGCGGGGAAAGACTCGTTAGGTTCGCCCTCAACAAGGATAGCAAGAATATGATCTCTCGGATGAAGAGAAATGAAAGTATCGATTTCTTTTTGCACCCAATAAGATTCGGGTGTTCTCGGAGAACAGATGACTAAAAGATATTCGCTTTCTTTCAAGGCACCTGAAATATTGTCTCCAAGATCGCTTCCGATAGGCAATTCTTCCTGGTCGCGAAAAACACGGGTGATCTTTGATTTCCCGCCTATTTTCTTAACCTGCCTCGGAACCTTGAAGGTTTCAAGACCTTTATGTATCTTCTTTGCTACGAACATATCAAGTTCGCTGTGACGATAACTTATAAAAGCATCGTATTTCATCTAACGGACCTCCTCATAAGTGGCGGCAAAAATGCCGGCTTCAACAATGTACACATCTCTTGGATTATCGACTACCGAGACCAGATAATCACCCGGTTTTGCGAGATAATATTTTTCTTCGTCCCATGTGGTAAAAAGCTTTACTCTGTGATCGAGCTTCTTGGCGTACACAGATCTTTTTCCGGTGGAAATGCACGATTTTGCATGGGGGATGATAGCTATCTTTTCACCGGTCTTCGAATCTTTGATCACCGGTTCGTATTCACCTCCGTAAATATAGGGTTCATCGCTTCTGATGTAACTCTTTTCGAAATGACTCAGATCGGAAGGATATATCTCACCCTCGATCCCTATCATGATATAAGTCGACTCTTTTATAACGATATCAAGATCACCCTCCATCGTACGGATATAAACGGTCTTCCCGCCAAGACCCATGCCCGAGGGATCCACATATCCAAGATGCAGTGCTTTTTTATTGTATACCGGATATCCCGAAAGATCCCCCGTATAGTCCTTTACGTTTATGATCTCTGTATTATCAAAATAGCTGTCAATTCGGGCTTTTATAAAATCATGAATGGATGTGGGATCGTAAGATATACCAAACGCTTCGATGCTCTTTCTGTCGATAAACCCGCCTGCTTTATCTATGTGACCGCCACCGGAGCCTATCCCTTCGGTCAGATATTCGACAAACTCATTCGATTTAACTTCTTTTACACAGCTTCTGATCGAAAGCTTTATACCAAACTCAAGTATGCTGTAAACAACACAGCATTCTATACAGTCGACTTCAAGGAACATGTCGCTGATAACTCCGAGTATGTTGGGATCGCAAGGTTTTGCTTCGATCATTCCGTATTTATACTTAGGTTCGGTAAAAGAATTTTCAAGCGCTTCGCCTGCGATCTTTAACTCGCCGAAACTGAGATTTGAATTTCGAAACAGTGTGATATAGCTTCTTTTTATCACAAGCTCATCTCGAAGGTCCCTGTCGAGAGGATGGGAGAGTTCGGCAAATCCGTTTGTATCGGTCAACAAACCGTAGTACAAAGCCGTCGCCAGATCGCTGTTTTCGTTTACGTCGAATCCTTCTTTGTTTAACAGATCCCACACAAGTGTGGAACACGATCCGAGATTCGACCGTACTTCATTAAGCAAAGGGAGCTTCCCCGAAACTCTGTGATGATCGATCGTTGCAACCGTCTTTGCGTCAAAGTGCCAAACGTTTCCTTCACCGTACTGACAATCGACAGTTATAAGTAACGGAGGCTCTTCGTTAAGTTCGGTCACATACTCGATCGGGATGTTAAAGTTTGAGACCATAAGCATGAGATTTGATTTTTTGATCTCGAACTTACCGCCATATATAAATCTGACGGGAATGTTGTTACTTTTGAAATATAGATACAAAGCCCATCCGCTCGCGATCGCGTCGGCATCAGGATTGTCGTGACATTGCACCGTAACTGAAGGGTAAGATAACAGATCGCTTAATTTCATCGCTTTCCTCTTTCCAAGGGTTAATCAATACCTTTATACCATATGTGCTA
>JAILEQ010000098.1 GCA_024687305.1 Lachnospiraceae bacterium
GTATGTTCGTTTGCAGGGAGGCACGTATGAAGAACATGAATTCACATATATCGTCGTTGTTCTCGAGTTTAAACACCGGCAATACGATGTTTGGTTCCTTTAATCTCGGAGACTATGCGTCAATAAAGAACGGAAGCTACGGAAAGCTCCTTAAGGCACATTATGCCGAAGAAAAAAAATCCGCTACGGAAAGTGCAAAGACAGCAACCGCCAAAAGCAATGTTACTTCCAAAAAGGACAACACTCCTTTATCGGATGTAAAGAAAAGTGCGGATGCTTTAAAGACATCTGCCGAAGCATTTGCAAAGGACAATCTTTTCGCCGTGAAAGACGGCGAATTCGATAAAGAAAAAATACTCGGCGCCGTTAAAGATTTCGCAGGCAAATACAATGCTACCCTTGATAAGACAGCCAAGGTCAATTCAAAGGACGTTGCAACGAGCACCAAGTTCATGACCTCTATGACCGATATGATGTCAAAGGCTCTTTCAAAAGTCGGTGTGAATGTAGGCACGGACGGAAAACTCTCCGTTGACGAAGAGGCATTTAAAAAAGCGGATATGAACAGAGTAAAATCGCTTTTTGCCGAGCGTATCTCCTACAGATCGCAGATAGCCGACAAAGCTTCGGAAATATCCAAAGACGCCGTCATGAATTCAAACCTTTATACTCAGGGCGCTGCACTGTCCAATACCATGACGGGATTGTTTGATAAGCTCATATAAAACTTTAAACGATAAAAAGAAGCGGATCGCTCCGCTTCTTTTTTGTGCTCTATACTCTTAATGAATTTCCGTTTTCGTGCTCCATACGCCACTTTATGCAGCGTTTAAGATAATATTCGTACTCGGGAGATTTGCATATCCCTTTATCTTCCACATCGGATATCTTGGCTACATCCATACCGTTGCATGCCGTCGTTTTCATAACGATGTTGAGCGGCGATACCGAAGTGTCGTTTGCGATATAAGTTCCGATCCCAAAAGCAACCTTCGCACGGTCTTTAAAATGACGATATATCTTTGTTGCGCGCTCGAAATCAAGGCTATCGCTGAAAAGAAGCGTCTTTGTGAGCGGATCGATACCGAGATCTTTGTAATGTGCGATCATCTTCTCGCCCCACTCAAACGGGTCTCCGCTGTCATGTCTGACTCCGCTGAAAAGTGTTGCATAGGTAAGCTGGAAGTCTTTTAAGAAACAATCGGTCGTGATACAGTCCGTAAGCGCTATACCGTTTAACACACCGTATTCTCTTACCCACGCATCCAGCGCATACCAGTTTGAATATGCGGGATTGTGCTTGTGATTTCCCTGTCCGACACACATTATCCACTCATGAGCCATTGTTCCGACAGCCACAAGACCGAATTTTTTTGCAAGAAATACGTTTGAAGTTCCTATAAATGTCGAATCCGCAAATTTCTCCGTCGAAAGCCTCATGACCGCGATCTCCTGCGCTTCGGCAGACAGCCTGCGGCGAAGTCCGAACTCACTGAAGGGGCCGAGTGAGAACGTTCCGTTCTTTAAGCCTTCCACCTTTGCGTCAAGACGCTCCTTAAAGCTTTCAAGAAGCGTGTCGTAATCGTTTCCGATTCTGAAATAAACTTCGTTTATTATGGCAAGAGTCGGAATCTCGTACATCGAAGTGTTAAGCCACGTTCCGGCAGTCTCCACCGTAAGGCCGCAAGGGGCATCGGTGCCAAAAGAAAAATCTTCGAATCTGGGCTTCCAGAGTCTCAAAAAGTCAACATACGAACCCTTGATCCATTTAATGTTGTTAAGGTATTCAAGTTCTTCTTCCTTGAAACGAAGTTCACAATAAAGCTTGATCTGATGCTTTATCTCTTCAACCATTTCGGGTGTGAAATGAACGAATTCGTTTCTGCACTTAAATGTCCAGGTTGTCTTATAATCGCTGAACTGGTGATATATTACCTGACCCATTGAAAATTTGTAGGCGTCTGTTTCAAGTAAGCTTGTGATTATTCTTTCCACTTTATTATCCTTTCAAACCGGTATAACGGTCACACCGGGGTATCAACAGTAATGATAACACAAATATACTATTTTTCAATCACGGCAATAAATCTCTTGACGGGATTTGCCGTGTTTTTTATAGTGAGAGTAAGGTTTGAAACTGGTTACATGTATCGGAGGCAAATGTGAAATTCGACAATTATATGTACAAGTCGGGTGATCTTATGGTCAGACCCGTCGACGAAAGTGATGTATGGAACTGTAAGTGGGATATTTTCCTGCTTAAAGACAGTGATCAGGAACGGATCGGCTGGGTTTCCTTCGAAGGGCCCAAAGAACGTGGGACCATACCGATATCCATAGAGATAGAGCCACATTTCAGAAGACAGGGACACGGTACCGCCGTTCTTAAGATGATGCACGAGTGGGCGTTTTTCCACAAAGACATTTTCGAGATAACGACACAGGTATCCAACGAAAACACCGAACTCATCCATGCTTTGGAAAGAGCGGGATTCATCTACAGAGACGGTCTTTCCGTAGAAAACGGTGTTTTGGAGACATATTCGATCACAAAGCAAAAAACTGCCTGGACCGGACTTTACATCGTCATAGGGATCATTGCCGGTATGATACTCGGACTCGTTTTGAACAATATGTGGGTCGGACTCGCCATATCCGTTTTCTTTGCTCTCGCATTCGGCATAGGAATGGACTTGAGCGAAAGAAAATGGCGCGAAAAGATCACCGGAAAGAAAAACAATAAGGATGGGTTATAAGAATGGATTTTCAAAAGATTACCGATTATTTAAAATCGATTGGGGAGGAGTACGGGGTACCTTCTACCGACATGATGATCTATAAAGATCATGAACTCATATACAGAAATATGAACGGTTATACCGACGGGAACAAAAGTGTTGCCGTAAGCGACGACACTCAATATCTCATGTTCTCAATGACAAAAGTTCAGACGATGGCCGCTCTAATGCAGCTTGTTGAAAGAGGCGTTCTTTCACTTGACGACGAGGTATCCAAATACCTCCCCGCATACAAAGAGCTCACCGCCATCGACAACGACAATATCGTAAAAGTCGATTCCCTTAAGCTTTGGCAGCTTGCTTCCATGCAGTCGGGTCTTGATTACAATCTTGAGCGTCCCGGTATAGTAAGAGTGTTAAAAGAAAAAGGTGCGTCAGCCACCACAAGAGAACTCGTCGATTCATTTATCGAGACTCCGCTTTCTTTCATCCCCGGAACCCATTATCAGTACAGTTTAAGCCACGATGTCATTGCCGCTGTTATAGAAGTCGCATCCGGCATGAAGTTCTCGGAATATCTCAAAAAGAACATCTGGGAGCCTCTCGGGATGGACAGAACTTATTTTGCAAAACCGATGAACAACGACGGACCTGTTGCAAAACAGTACATATACAACGAACCCGCAAACACCGTCGAGCCCATGGAACAGTCATGCTGCTATCAGCTTTCCGAAAATTATGAAAGCGGCGGTGCGGGACTTACAAGCTGTACAAAAGACTATGCCATATTCGCCGACACCCTCGCATGCGGCGGTATTTCAAAAGACGGCGTTCGTATTCTCAAGCCCGAAACTGTCGAAGTATTCAAGAAGAACTTCCTTTGTGAAGCATCCATGAGAGAGATCGACGTCAACATGGGAAGAAAGGGCTACGGTTACAGCATCGGAATGCAGGTATTTCTCGAGCCCTCACTTGTCGGTTCACCCGCTCCCGCAGGAATCTTCGGATGGGACGGCGCAGCAGGAAGCTGCATCCAGATGGACACCGCAAGCAAGACATCGTTCGTGTTCACAATGCACGTAAGAGGCTTCGGACCGGCATACGGCATCATTCACCCGAAGTTGAGAGATCTCGTATTCGGAAAATAATATATTGTGGTACAAAGAAAAAGCACTCGCGATTCGCGGGTGCTTTTGTTATGTAAACAATTTTATTCATATCGTAAGATCGTCAAAGAAGTCGCCCATGTTTCCGCTCTTATGAGCGATCAGTTTGGCTTTTAAAAGAGCTTTTGACGGCGGAACATCCTCAATCTGACATTGTTCTTATGGACAGAGCCAGAGAGCCTTAGTGCGATTATCTTCAGAGTTATCCCTTCTTCTTATGTGTCATAACAGCCCCAATAATCAGTCCTACAAGGGCAAACGGTGCTACTCTTACAAATACAAACTCAAATCCGTGTAATATAGTCCCTGCAACAGCGATTTCCGGATCGTTAAAATCCCAATTAAGGTATGGACTCCCTGCTAACCACATTATAATAAAGGTTGCAACAATAATGACGCTTAACGATATAAAAATCCAATGAAAAACATTTCGCCGCGCTGCTTGTTGCCTTGCAAGCTGTAGATTAATCACCTCAAGTTTCTCGGATATAATCTTCAGATTCTCCGGAGTCTCTTCCGTGATTGTCTCTCCAAGAAGAATGCTGATTGGCGTCTCCAATACATCGGAAATGGAAACCAGCATCTCCGAGTCAGGAACCGAGAGCCCCCGTTCCCATTTTGAAACTGTCTGTCTTACCACATTCAACTTGATTGCAAGTTCCTCCTGCGAAAGACCTTTTGATTGTCTGACTGCTTTTATGTTTTCGTTTAGCATATGCGAAAACCTCCTTTCGCA
>JAILEQ010000156.1 GCA_024687305.1 Lachnospiraceae bacterium
TTGCCCGAAGGATCTTTGACCCAGAGTTTTAACTTGTTAAAGATCGAATCGTTTTCGTCTATCCATCCGTTACCGTCTTCGTCGTATTCGGCGAGGTCTTTAAAGCCGTCACCGGATTTGGGACCGAAGAGTTCCGAGCCGTCGTTTACTTTGCCGTCATCGTTTAAGTCAAGTGCCAGGAAAGCGCTCGATCCGTCAAGGCGAGCAATCTTTTCTTCTTCCCCGTCAGCATCAAGATCAAAGAAGAAATCGAACTCATCTCCGGATTTAAGACCCGGCAGATTGCCGTCAAAGTTGATGACGAGGGGATCGCAGAAATTAAGTGAAGTAAAGCTGTAGTGCTCCTCGTAGTAAGATGTGAACGAACGGCTCATCGTCATGTTCAGATTGATGTCGATCGAGCGTCCGTCGGCGGTCTTGACCGTACCCGCAGCAGAAAACGATGTCGTTTCGGTCTCGGTGTAGTAGCCCGACGATACATATTCACTGTTTACGATCCTATAAGATGTCATATCGGAGTAAGCAAGATTGTTGTTCTCGTAAGCCGGGACATCTTCGCACGATGCGGGGTGCTTGTCGTAGCGGTCGGGGAACAAAAGATCGAAGATGCGCCGCACCATGAGTTCGTGGAGTTTTTTGAACTCGGACTGCGAGTTGCGGTCATTGATGTAATCGTTCCTCAGCTTCGCGGTAAGGTAATTGAGCGACAACGGATCTTTTTTGTCCGGCGCTGTTACTATACCTTCTTTTGTTTCTTCTTCGGCTGCCTCGTTCTTGTCTCCGAGATAACCTGCGAATGACATAAGCGCGTCGTTACCTCCCTGTGCGCTTAAGTCTGTGCTCGCGTGCTGTGCACGCATCTGCATTGAAGACTTGTAAAGTCTTGCGGAATCCATTCCTATTTGGTAGGAATCAATTCTCAAATCGTACCTCCTTTTTAATGTTTTTTGGGATGAAAAAAGGAGCCCACGTCAGAGAAAGGGATATCCTTTCCCATCAGTTACTCCTTGTACTAAATATATCGGCTGTAAAAAGAAAAAATTAAGGCGAAGGTGCATTAAGATTAATTGTTTTTTTCTTGTGTTCAGTTATAATTGTATATAGTACATTGTATACAATACACAGCATACGGGATACATATGATAAAAGAAGAAGCATACGCAAAGATAAATCTGTCACTCGATGTATCGGGAAGGCGTGACAACGGCTATCATGACGTAAGAATGGTGATGCAGTCGATAAGTCTTCACGACACATTGACATTCGAAAAGAGCGAAGATTTTACTCTTGCGACCGACAACGCGGAACTTGCAAAAGAATCCGACAAGGGAAAAGAAAATATAATACTTAAGGCCTGCAGAGTCCTCACCGAGTACAAGGGTGCTTTCGGCGGCGCAAAGATAACACTTACAAAACGCATACCGATAGCGGCAGGAATGGCGGGAGGAAGCACGGACGCCGCAGCGACGCTTCGCGGCCTTAACCGCCTTTACGACCTTGGACTATCTATGCAAGAACTTGAGACGATCGCCGTTAAGATAGGTGCGGACGTTCCGTTTTGTGTTAAGGGAGGCACGGCGTTAAGCGAGGGCATAGGAGAGATACTTACGCCTCTTGATATGCCTTCCGAGACAAAGATCGTAATAGTCAAACCCGATATAAACGTTTCCACAAAGAATGTATACGAAGCGTTCGACAGCCTGTCCGACCCTTTTCATCCCGATGTTGACGCAATGGTAAAGGCTGTAAATGAGGACAATACCGGAGCGATTGTAAGTAATCTGGGCAACAGTCTTGAAGCGGTGACAAAAGGACTTCATCCGGTCATCGGTGAAATAGAAGAGTTTATGCTCGCCTGCGGCGCAAGGGGTGCGCTCATGAGCGGTTCGGGCCCGACCGTGTTTGCGATCACAGACGATATAAACGTGACCGCATTGGAAGCAAAACTTAAACAAAAATACCCCGCTTATTATGTGAAAGGACATTTCTATGGCAAAACTATCTCTTAACATGGACGAATATCTGCCTCTTCGCGATGTTGTTTTTCATGCATTAAGAAGGGCCATATTGACCGGAGAACTTGTTCCGGGCGAGCGACTTATGGAGATTCATCTTGCGCAGCAGCTCGGTGTAAGCCGTACACCGGTCAGAGAAGCCATCCACAAACTCGAGCTGGAAGGCCTTGTTTCGATGATCCCCAGAAAAGGCGCAATGGTAGCCGAGATATCCGAACACGGCTTAAGAGATGTTCTGGAGGTGCGTCGCGCATTGGATGCCTTCTGCGCGGAACTTGCCTGTGAGCGTATGAACGATCGGGAGAAAGAACGCCTTAAGGAAGCATATGAGGCTTTTGCGAAGGCGACCGAAACAAAAGATACGACCGTCATAGCAAAGGCGGATGTTGATTTTCACGATATAATAATCAATTCCACCGGCAACGAAAGACTCATTTCCACGATAAACAATCTTGCAGAACAGATATATCGTTACAGATTTGAGTATTTAAAAGACGAATCGATACACAAGGGACTTATCGCCGAACATAAGATGCTCATGGATGCGATCTTTTCAAAAAATATCGAAGAGGCAAAAAGAGCTGCCAGCACACATATAGACAATCAGGAGAAATCCATTCTTTCTCAGATACATTTTAAGGATTGATAATGGAAAAAGAAGTTCGTATATACATAAAAGGAAATCAATATATCGAAGGCGGCGCAGCAAGCGAAGAATCCGTCGTTTCCGTGACTGCTTTCGGAAAGCTTTATGACAGGAACGGAAAACTCTACGTTGCATATGAAGAAGTGACCGACGAAGAACCGGTTCCGGACAAAGTGATGCTTAAAATATCCGACTCGTCTTTTGAGATGACAAGAAAAGGATTGCTCACTTCAAATTTCATTTATGAGAAAGAAACCGCGCATAAGTCCGATTACGTTACACCTTTCGGAATATTTAAGATGAGTGTTTTCACAAAAGATCTTTCGATATCGGTGACCGAAGAAAAAATAAATCTCCATGCCGTTTACGACATGGAGATCAATGACGAATTTGCCGGTGAAAACGAAACTTTCATAGAGATCACCGTTATTTAACGCTCTTTGCGCCTGCCTTTTCCTGCATCTTCTCAACCCAGGCTTTGAAACCTTTCTTGCGAGCGGCTGCTACGGAAGAGCTCTTTCCGTGAAGTCCTTTGACTTCGGTAATATAGATACCGCTTATAACGGCTTTAACTTCTTTCTTGACAGGAACCGAATCAAATATCTTATCATCACAGACAAGACTCATTATCTGAGGACCGACCTTGGCTTTAACAATGGGAAGTTTGGCCCTTCTCATAAGCTTCGGAGCCTGATCGATCACCGCCTGCGGAAGCCCCGCCTCATTAAGTCTCATTTTCTTCTTATCGATTATAAGCATTGAAACTGACTGCTTGTAAGCTTCCATCTGAGCTTCCTGCTCGGCCTGACGCTTTTGCGCCTTTTTGCCAAGGAAGTATAAAACGACCACCAATGCGATCGAAACAGCCAAAATTATTATTGTTACTATCCACGCTGTAGACATGTGAATAACCTCCTAAACCAATCTTGCACAGATGCCTTGTTTCGCAATCATACGCACGAAAAAGTATAGCATCTATTCATATTGCGGGCAAGAACCTTTTGCTCTGTTTTGGTCGATTTTATCCTTTTTTTATCACTTAAAGACATATATTGGATGGACATTGAAAGCGCATGGAATTATAATGAGAGGGCTTGATCAAATAAAAGAGGTTAGACAGATGAAAAAGAGATTATTTGCCGTCCTTTTGGCGGTTTTAACGGTTTTTGCACTTACAGGGTGCAAAGAAAAAGACAGTAATGTCGCATCGGTTTCTACGGAAGTTTCTACAGAAAATGCAACGGATAAAGAAGGCATAATAGAGCTCGGACAATATAAGGGACTTGAAGTGAATGCCCAAAAGCAGGACGTTCCGGAAGATGTCCTGCAACAATATGTCAATCAGTTTTATGTTGAAGAGGCACAGAAAATGTCCTGGAATAAGACTGCAGAGAACGGAGACTTCGTAATACTTGATTTCGAAGGAAGGATAGACGGTGTGGCTTTTGAAGGCGGTACGTCGACGGATTATACTCTCGAGCTTGGTTCGCATTCGTTCATAGACGGATTCGAAGACGGGATGATAGGAATGAAAGAGGGAGAGGAACGCGTTCTTTCGCTCAAATTCCCTGAGAACTATCACAACGCGGATTATGCGGGAAAAGACTGCGAGTTCACGGTCGTTGCAAAGCACATAATCCCGCCGATAAGCGATGAGACCGTATCGGCCTTGCAGGCAAAAAACTACTCCACCAAGGAAGAATATGTCAATGCCACAAAAGAGGTGCTTGAGGCATATTTTAATCAAGATTACGGCACCGACGTGATAAGTGAGATACTCGAAAAAGTTGTTGACGATACCGTTTGGGGAACCATCCCTGCCGAAAAAATGGAAGCACAGAAACAGTATTTGAGCGAGTATTATGAGCCGTATGCCCAACAGGCCGGAGTCGATCTGGAAACTTTCTTTATCAATAACGGCACTTCCATGGAAGAGCTTACCGAGAGACTTGCAAAGCAGGAAATGGTGGTGGAAGCCATAGCCGAGAATGAAGGACTTACCGTTTCCGACGAAGAACTTGATAAGTACGTTCAGGATATGATCAATATGTATTACGGCAACACAAAGACACTGGAAGATGTGTACAAAGAAACCGACAGGGAAGAATTCAGAAAGAATAAGATGACACAGAACGTATACGATTTCTTTGTAGATAACAACGGAAAGAACGACTGAGTCAGGAGAGGATAGCGGCATGAACTTTCTCGAAGAAAGAATCCAAAAAGACGGAGTGGTAAAAGAGGGTAACGTATTAAAGGTAGACAGCTTTTTGAACCATCAGATGGACGTTAAGCTTTTTGATGAAATGGGAAAAGAGTTTGCGCGTCGTTTTGAAGGCCGTCCCATTAACAAGATACTTACGATCGAAGCTTCGGGTATAGGTATCGCAAGTGTTGTTGCACTCCACTTTAACAATGCACCGGTCGTTTTCGCAAAAAAGGCAAAAAGCATCAATCTTGACGGCGAGATGTATACGGCTGAAGTTGAGTCGTTTACACATAAGAATACAAACCACGTTATCGTTTCCAAGAAGTTTTTGTCAAAAGACGATCATATTCTTATCATCGATGATTTCCTGGCAAACGGCTGCGCGCTTCAGGGACTTATCGGCATAGCAAATCAGGCGGGCGCCACGGTCGAAGGTATAGGAATAGCCATAGAAAAGGGCTTTCAGCAGGGCGGAAGGATGATAAGAAATTTAGGTTACAAGCTTGAGTCGCTGGCTATAGTCGAATCTATGGACGCTTCGACGGGTGAGATCGTTTTTCGTCCTCAATAGAGCGGATTGGCAATAAGACAAAAAACGGTCGAAATTTATATGTAAAATTATTAAAATGCACATTGTATTTCTTATGTGCATTTGATAAATTTTTAATGTAGTCGGGAAACCGACATTTTATATCACACACAGAGGAGAAAATTATGAAAAAGGTTATTGCATTACTCTTATCTCTCGTAATGGTTGCTTCACTTGCAGCATGCGGCGGAAGCGACACAGGCGCAAAGAAGAGCGGCTTGAAGGCAGGTTTTATTTTCCTTCACGACGAGAACTCAACCTATGACCTCAACTTCATTAACGCAGCTAAGGAAGCTTGTCAGGCAGTAGGTGCCGAGATCGTATTAAAGACAAACGTTCCCGAAGGTCAGGAATGTTATGATGCAGCAGTTGATCTTGCAGATGCAGGATGCGACATCATCTTCGCAGACTCTTTCGGACATGAAGACTTCATGATCGAAGCGGCTAAGGAATATCCCAATATTCAGTTCTGCCATGCTACAGGTACCAAGGCTCATACAGAAGGCCTTAAGAACTATCACAACGCATTCGCAGCTATCTACGAAGGCCGTTATCTTGCAGGTATCGCTGCAGGTATGAAGCTTAACGAAATGATCGCTGACGGAAAGATCACCGCAGATCAGTGCAAGATCGGTTACATCGGAGCATTCACATATGCAGAAGTTATTTCCGGTTATACCTCATTCTTCCTTGGCGCTCGTTCCGTTTGCCCTTCGGCTACAATGGAAGTTACCTTCACCGGTTCATGGTACGATGAGACCGCTGAAAAGGAAGGCGCTAACAAGCTTATCGCTGACGGATGTGTTCTTATCTCACAGCATGCAGACTCCATGGGTGCTCCTACCGCATGTGAGACCGCAGGTGTTCCCAACGTTTCTTACAACGGTTCAACCATAAGTGTTGCTCCCAACACATTCATCGTATCTTCACGTATCAACTGGGCTCCTTACTTCGAGTTCTGCATGAACGCAGTTAAGGACGGTTCCGAGATCCCCGCAGATTACACCGGAACGATCTCTACCAACTCTGTTCTTTTGACAGATCTTGGAAATGTTGCAGCAGAAGGTACCAAGGAAGCTATCGAAGATGCCAAGGCAAAGATGGTAGCAGGTACTCTTCATGTATTTGATACCGCAACCTTTACCGTAGGTGGCGAGAAGCTTACCTCTTACATGGCTGACGTTGATACCGACGCAGCATATGAAGGCGATCACGAAGTAATCACCGACGGATACTTCAACGAGTCAGGCGAAGGCTTCCGTTCAGCTCCTTACTTCGATCTTCAGATCGACGGTATCACACTTCTTGATACGGCATTCTAATATCGAATGACATTTTATAAGGTGGCAAAGATAATTCTTTGCCACCTTTATTTATTTATATAATGTATTTACATCATAAAAGTGTTAAAATATTGGAGTAATGTCGTTTCAGGCATATCCTATTTTCTATTCTATTCGGAGGAAACCTCTTTGGAAGCAAAAGTTGCAGCTGTTCAGATGAGAAACGTTACCAAGACGTTTGGTTCCGTTATAGCAAATGACAAGGTCAATCTTGACATTTACAAAGGCGAGATTCTGGCACTTCTCGGAGAGAACGGTTCAGGTAAGACCACTCTCATGAATATGCTCTCGGGCATATATTTTCCCGATGACGGACAGATATTTATAAACGGAAAAGAAGTGGTCATCGCTTCTCCCAAGGATGCATTTTCTTTGGGAATAGGTATGGTGCATCAGCATTTTAAACTTGTTGATGTTTTGTCTGCTGCCGAAAATATCATTCTCGGACTTCCCGGCAAGCTCGATCTTAAAGCGGCTACCATGAGGATCATGGAGATATGCCAAAAATACGGTTTTGAAGTCGATCCGGAGCAGAAGATCTATAACATGTCGGTATCGCAAAAGCAGACGGTTGAGATCGTCAAGGTGCTTTACAGAGGTGCGGACATTCTTATACTTGACGAGCCTACGGCCGTTCTTACTCCTCAGGAGACTGAGAAGCTTTTCAACGTCCTTCGAAAGATGCGTGAAGACGGCAAGGCTATCGTTATCATCACCCACAAGATGCACGAAGTCGAAAGTCTTTCCGACAGAGTTGCGGTACTTCGTCGCGGTGCATACGTCGGAGACATGATGACAAAAGATACAAATGCGCAGGAAATGACCGACATGATGGTAGGTCGTTCCGTTTCGCTCAACATAGAACGCCCCGATCCGGTGGATCCTCACAAACGTATTGCGGTAAGAGGTCTTACGGTTCGAAGCCTCGACGGCATCCTTAAACTCGATGACGTTTCTTTTGACGCCTATTCCGGTGAGATACTCGGTATTGCAGGTATCTCGGGCTGCGGACAAAAGGAACTTCTTGAAGCGATCGCAGGTCTTCAGCAGGCTGAGGCGGGAAGTATCTCTTATGTTGCCGATGACGGCAGAAAGGAAGAACTTCTCGGAAAGGATCCCTTAAAGATACAGGAGATGGGCGTAACGCTTTCTTTTGTACCTGAAGACCGTCTCGGTATGGGCCTTGTGGGAAACATGGACCTTGCTGACAACATGATGCTAAGGTCGTTCAGAAAAGGATCGTCGTTATTCACCGATCGAAAGGCTCCCGAAAAGCTTGCGTCCAAGGTGGTTGAAGAACTCGAAGTCGTAACTCCGGGCATATCGACACCGGTAAGAAGGCTTTCCGGCGGTAACGTTCAGAAAGTTCTCGTGGGACGTGAGATAGCATCGGCACCGAAAGTACTGCTTACGGCCTATGCGGTAAGAGGACTTGATATCAACTCTTCTTACACGATCTACGATCTTATAAACAGGCAAAAGAAAAAAGGCGTCGCCGTTATATTTGTCGGCGAAGACCTTGATGTACTGTTGGAGATTTCGGACAGGATATTGGTGCTCTGCGGCGGAAGAGTGAGCGGTATTGTGGACGGCAGGACCGCAGACAAGAATCAGATCGGACTTATGATGACTACGGTGGGAGGAGAAGAAAATGGCAAATAAAGTTTCGGAACCTTTGTTTCACATCGTAAAACGCGACAACTTAAGTCGCAAAAAGGCTTGGGGCATCCGCCTTATGGCCATTCTCCTTGCCATAGTGGTAAGCGCGATACTTACAACGATACTTACGGATGACAATCCGTTCCAGGTTTGTATTACAATGGCCTCGGGTGCGTTCGGAACCATGAGAAAGACAATGGTAACGCTCCAGAACCTGGCCGTACTTCTTATAATATCACTTGCACTTACACCCGCTTTCAAGATGCGATTCTGGAACATCGGCGGTGAAGGTCAGGTACTCATCGGCGGCCTTGCCGCAGCGGCATGCATGGAACTTATGGGCGACAGACTTCCTGCGGGACTTTCTTTTCCCAACTGGTTTGTAATGGTATGCATGGTGGTAAGCAGCATACTTGCCGGTGCGCTTTGGGGCTTCATTCCCGCCGCACTCAAAGCAAAATGGAACACCAATGAGACGCTTTCGACTCTTATGATGAACTACATCGCCATCCAGCTTGTGGCTTATTTCATCATCAAATGGGAAGTTCCGAAAGGATCGGGAAAGATCGGTATCATCAATCAGAGCACCAACATCGGCTGGCTGCCTCAGCTTTTCGGAAGCAGATATATGCTCTCGATCGTTCTTGCGATCATAGTCACGATCGGAATGTACATTTATCTTACGTACAGTAAACACGGTTACGAGATAGCCGTTGTCGGAGAAAGCGAAAGAACCGCCAGATACGTCGGCATGAAAGTCAAGAAAGTCATCATAAGAACGATGCTCCTCTCGGGCGGTCTTTGCGGACTTGCGGGCTTACTTCTTGTCGGAAGCATCAACCACACGATCACGACAACGATCTCAAACGGACAGGGATTCACGGCCGTTATGGTTTCATGGCTTGCAAAGTTCAATCCGTTCACGATGATATTCACAACGCTCCTCATCGTATTCCTCGGTCGAGGCGCGAGCGAGATATCTACGAAGTTTGAGTTAAATCAGTCGTTCTCGGACATAGTAACGGGTATCATCCTTTTCTTTATCATAGGATGTGAATTCTTTATAAACTATAAGATAAACTTCAGGAAATCTTC
>JAILEQ010000172.1 GCA_024687305.1 Lachnospiraceae bacterium
TTTGATCATGTAAATATAGACAAAGCGCGTACCAATGTTCCCAACGGTGCAGCTCCCGACGGAGAAAAGGAGGCTGAGCGTTACGAAGCTTATGTTCAGTCACTCGGCGGAGCTGACATTCAGGTACTTGGTATAGGAAGAAACGGACACATCGCATTCAACGAGCCCGATGATGAGCTTGTTCCCGTGACCCACGTAACAAGTCTTACGGAAGACACGATCGATGCAAATGCAAGATTTTTCGCAAGTCCTGCCGACGTTCCCACCAAGGCGCTCACCATGGGAATGGGAACTATTCTTTCCGCAAAGAAAATAATAATTATTGCTACGGGCGCAGGAAAGCACAATGCCGTTAAGCAGATGCTCAAAGGTACTTGCACCACACAGTGTCCCGCATCATTTTTAAATCTTCATAAGGACGTTGTTTTAGTCTGCGACGAAGCGGCTTACAACGGCTAGAAAGCGAGTTTATTATGGGAAAATATTTCGGAACAGACGGTTTCAGAGGTGAAGCAGGCGTAGTACTTACAGCCGAGCATGCATTCAAGATCGGAAGATATCTCGGATGGTATTACGGAAAAGACCATCATGCAAAGATAGTCATCGGAAAGGACACAAGACGTTCTTCTTATATGTATGAGAACGCTCTTGCCGCAGGTATCACATCTTCCGGATCGGACGCATATCTTTTGCACGTTACTACAACGCCCTGTGTTTCATACATCACCAGAACAGAGATGTTTGACTGCGGTGTTATGATCTCCGCAAGTCACAATCCTTTCACCGACAACGGTATCAAGCTTATGAACTGCGACGGTGAAAAGATGGATGATGCTCTTCAGGATGAGATCGAAAGATATATCGACGGTCTTATCGACGAGATCCCTTTTGCTACCGGAGATCAGGTAGGATGTACCGTTGACTTCTATTCGGGAAGAAACAGATACATCGGATATCTTACAAATGTTGCCACCAAGTCTTTCGAGGACAGAAAGGTTGCTCTTGACTGCGCAAACGGCTCTTCCTGGATGATCGCTCCGGCAGTTTTCAATGCGCTCGGATCGAAGACTTATGTTATCAACAATTCTCCCGACGGATCGAACATCAACTTCGGTTGCGGTTCAACTCATATCGAGGGACTTTGCGAATATGTTAAGGCAAATCAGCTTGACTGCGGATTCGCTTTTGACGGTGATGCAGACAGATGTCTTGCGGTCGACGAGAACGGTGAGATCGTGAACGGCGATAAGATAATGTACATCTGCGGTAAATATTTAAAGAGCATCGGACAGCTTCCCAGCAACAAAGTTGTTACGACGGTAATGAGTAACTTCGGTCTTTACAAAGCTCTCGACAGGATCGGCATCAGTTACGAAAAAACAGCAGTCGGCGACAGATATGTTTACGAGAACATGAAAGAGTTTAACCACATGATCGGCGGCGAGCAGTCTGGGCACGTTATCTTCAGAAAATATGCCCGTACCGGTGACGGCATACTTACCGCTATCATGTTACTGAGCGTTCTGGTGGAGACTCAGCTTCCGCTTTCCGTACTTGCAAGCGAAGTTACAATGTATCCGCAGGTTCTTAAAAATGTTGTCGTTGACGACAAGGACGGCACACTTGAAGATCCCGCCGTTAAACTTGCCGTTGAAGCAGCAACCGCAGAACTTGGCGATAACGGTCGAGTTTTATTAAGAAAGTCCGGAACCGAACCGGTACTCAGAGTTATGTCCGAAGCCGGCAGCAACGAAGAGTGTGAGAAGCACGTTGACGCCATCATCGAATCCATGAAGGTTTCGGGACATCTTATCAAGATCAAATAAGGTTTATAAAATGACTTTAGTAGAAAAGAAAGTAATAGCTTATATAGAGAAACATTTAAGCGTATTTATCATTGCTTTCGCATTTTTACTCGGAGCGTATCTTCGTTTTTCCATGCGATATTTCTTAAGCGGAGATACGCTTGAGTATTATCTGCCATGGTACGACGATTTCAAAAGTCTGGGCGGATTTAAGGCTTTGGGTCAGCAGGTCGGAGATTGCGATTACACGATACTTTACCAGTTTATGCTGGCTGCGCTTACTTATCTTCCGATGATACCGCTCTATGCGATCAAAGCGTTCAGCATACTTTTTGATATGCTGCTCGCCGTTTTAGTCGCAAGGATCGTCTACAAAAATACTGAGTATGGTTTAAACGGCGCGGCAGCGGCATTTGCGTTCGTATGGGTATCGCCCGTAATTGCCATGAACTCTGCCATGTGGACACAGTGCGATTCGATATATACGTTTTTTGTGATCCTTTCTTTGTACTATCTGTACAAAGAAAAAGATGTGACTGCGATGGTGTTTTTGGGCCTCGCATTTTCATTTAAGCTTCAAACGATTTTTGTATTACCGTTCTTTTTGTTTTACTACTTTTATAAAAGAAGATTTTCGGTCCTTTACTTTTTGATAGTTCCGGCGGTTTTCTTTATAAGCACGCTTCCGGGAATCATCGCCGGCCGCGGGATACTGGAAGGAGTGGAAGTTTACTTCATACAAAAAGCGGAATACTACCGAATGGAGATGAACTATCCGGGATTTTGGATGTTCACTTCCTACGAGACTTTTGTTGAGAAATACGAGTATTTTGATTATCTGTACCCGATAGCATTGCTCGTTACGTTTATGATGCTTGCAGCGTGGATGATCTTTACGATAAAGAAAAAGGTTACGCTCAATGCGAAAAACTTTCTGGGACTGGCGTTACTGTTGACGTTCACGACCGTTTTCTTTTTACCTGTAATGCATGAACGCTACGGTTACATTTACGAAGTGCTTGCGATCATATATCTTTTCTACAACAAAAAAGCGAAGCTGCCCTGTCTTGCGATACAGGTCGTTTCTCTTGTGACGTATGCCTGGTATCTTATGTACGTTCCGAGAAATCTTACTTTTCTCGCGGTAATAAATACAATGATCTATATCACCTACGCATACTTGTATGTTAAGGGAATAAAGGACGAAGAAACCGCAGTTTCTTTATAAAAATTTAAGAGCCCGAGCGCCTTTTTGGTACCCGGGTTTTCTTGACTGTAAATTAAGTAGGAAGTATTATTATCTTTAGATATTTATCAAAAAAAGAAGAGAATGGAAATGAAAGAAAAAAAGATCCCTTCAGCAGTTTCATATTATATAGTTGCGGCAGCATCGATATTCTGGGCCTTGTCCCTCCCGCTTTACGAGGTGGCTCATTTTGTAAGTTTCGGAATAGTGATGTTACTGCTTTTCATCACTTCATGGCAGATCTGGCCCAAGAAGATCCAAGTAGAGATGAAAGTTAAGAAGGTCGAGGACAAGAAGGCCAAGGAGCAGGAAAAGAAGATCGCTTCCACCGGAGACCCCGAGATCGATAAGATGATCGAGGACAAGACACTCGCACTTCTTGAAATGAAGAGACTTGATGCCAACATCATCAACGAGAAGATATCAAACCAGATAGTTCATCTTCAGGATGTGACCGATAAGATAGTTGCAAGAGTAGTTGAGAATCCTTCAAAAAAGAAACAGGTAAGAAGATTTTTCAATTATTATCTTCCCACCACGATCAAGCTTTTGAACGCTTATGACCGAATGGATGAGGCAGGAATCTCGGGTATCAACATCGACGGCACAAAAGGCAAGATCGAAGAGATGATGGAGACGGCCGTAGATGCTTACGATAAGCAGCTCGACTATCTTTACAAAGATGAAGCACTTGATATTTCCACAGATATAACGGTTATGGAAAACCTCATGAAGGCTGAAGGTCTTAAGGAGTAATAAAGGAGAAAGAAAATGGCAGACAACAATATTCCTACATTAACACTCGATCCTAACGGAGCATCAACGGCTGCGCCCACGATGCCTTCTTTTTCAACAGGTGGCGCAGTGGCTATGGCTCAGGCTCAGATGGATGAGTCGGGAATGGCTACCGCTCAGAAAAAAGAGGTCGAACCCGTTGTTGTAGACGAAAATATGCTTAACGACGAAGAAAAAGCGATCGTTAACGATTTTGCAAGCAAGATCGATATCACGAACACCAATCAGGTTCTTATGTACGGTTCTTCCGCACAAAAGAATATCGCCGATTTCTCCGAAGGCGCACTCAATGCGGTACGTACTCAGGATCTTGGCGAGATAGGTGAGACGCTCGCTAACCTTGTAGTTCAGATAAAGACCTGCCAGGAACCCGAAAAGAAGGGTATAGGCGGATTTTTCCAGAAGAAGAAAAACGAATTCGAAGCTTTGAAAGCCAACTATTCAAAGGCTGAGACGAATGTAGACAAGATCGCAGAAGTACTCGAGAAACATCAGGTTGTTCTTATGAAGGACGCCGCTTTGTACGATGAGATGTACAAGTTAAATCTTAATTACTACAAAGAACTTACGATGTACATCATTGCAGGTAAGAAAGCACTTGAGAATGCAAAGACCGTAAAACTTGAGGAACTTCGTAAGAAAGCCGAAGAGACCGGTGCTCAGGAAGATGCGCAGGCATACAACGATTACGCAAATCTTATCGAGAGATTCGAGAAGAGACTTCACGATCTTGAACTTACAAGAATGATCTCCATTCAGATGGGTCCTCAAACCAGACTTCTTCAGAACAACGATACTTTGATGATCGAGAAGATCCAGACTTCTCTTACGAGCACCATCCCGCTTTGGAAGAGTCAGATGGTTCTTGCCATGGGTATCGAGCACGGACGTCAGGCGACCGCAGCACAGAGCGCAGTTACCGAGATGACGAATGAGCTTTTAAAGAAGAACGCCGATCAGCTTAAGATGGCAACGGTTGAGACCGCAAAAGAAGCCGAGAGATCGATAGTTGATATAGAAACACTTAAACATACAAATGAACAGCTCATCACCACACTCGATGAGGTTATGAAGATCCAGACCGAAGGCGCTCAGAAGCGTAAAGAAGCTGAGGTAGAGCTTGGCAGGATCGAAGGTGAGCTCAAGCAGAAGTTGATGGAACTCAAAGGAGTATAACAATGGAAGCTTTAAAAAAGACAAGCGTTGCGGCAATGATAATGGTCATATGTATCGTTATGGCAGTTTTGCTTGGCGAGATGCGCTCCGGTACATATAAACAGGTTGAAGAGACCGGTGTTGTCACACAGCAAAAAGACAATCCGATAAGTGAACTTATGTATGGCTGGTCCACATACGGCACCATACAAAAGCAGATCGAAAAGGGAACAAATCTTGTTTTTGACGAAGACGAAGATGAGCCCGAAGTAAGACATATCTCTTTCGGAAAGATCATTGTTTTGCTGATAATAATAGGAATTGTCAGCGGCGCGTTTAGAAAGAAATAAATATCGTAAAACACTTCCGCCATACGGTCATGTCTGACTGTATGGCGGTTTTTAATAATCGTATAAGTCTTATTATGTATTATGTAGAAACGAAACGGCACAAAGAAAGAAGTGCGCACACAATGAGGCTTGTATGAGAAGTATAAAGATCCGGCAGATCCAGAAGATGCTTCGTGATCTGGCGACCGGTTACAAAAAGAAAGTTCAGAATGTGATCAAATGGTATGAATACCGATTTGTATACAATTCCGCTCCGCCGCAGCCGGAACCGGAACCTCAGCCCGAACCGATAGCCGAGACACCGGTAACGCAGGACAATACGGCCGGAACGGAAGAGGAGATCGACCTTGCAACAACCGGATTAAGCGAAGACGAACAGGCTTTGGTAGCCGATATTATGGCAAGGTTTAAAGAAGCAAAATCGTTCGATGTAGGAGACATAGTTGCTTCTGCCAAGGAAGAAATGAATGAGGCGAATGTTAACAGCGATATGTCGCAGGATGAACTTATAGCAGCGATATGTGCTCCAAAACAGAAAGCTGTGGACGGAATGGTCAGTCAGGCCAATCAGGAACTTGAATCATAAAAGAAAATGCGGAAGATCATGGTCTTCCGCATTGTTTTTATTCGTTATCTTTTTCTCTTTCAGCTTTCTTCTTTTCTTTTTTCTCTTTAGCGGTTGCTTCCGCTGCAAGAGCGCAGGTAATCACCGCAAAGAAGAGTGTGGATGAAGTCCAGTCGATGGAAATACCTTTTACGAAGTACTGAACAATGCTGATTGCCAATCCTACGATACCGAAGAGGACTAAAGAGTAGAGAAATATACGTGTTGACTTTTTCATTTTATGTACCTTCCTTATCTGTTTGTTTTGTTGAGTACATACTATCAACTAATATAATCCCATTCAATTGTATACTCTTACAAATTTCTTTCATTTTTGTAAGAAATCAAATAAAATGTGAATAGGATCAAAATACGTATTCGAAAGAGATCGTTATGAGCATACATTCACTTTTCAATGATAACTGGCAGTTCGCCAAATTTCCTCTTACCACACCGTATGAAACAATGAGCGAGGCTGTTTCTTTTTGCCCGGTTGCCATACCTCACGACTGGCAGATATGGGATACCTCAGATCTTTACGAGAACAGTATCGGCTTTTACAAAAAGGTGTTTACTCTCAAAAAGGAAAACTTCCATATATATATCATCCGTTTCGATGCGGTATATATGGATTCTTCTGTCTACTTGAATCACGAAAAGATATTTGAGTGGAAGTACGGTTATTCCGCGTTTGATGTGGATATAACAAAGTATGTCAAAGATGGGGAAAATCTGATAGAAGTATCGGCAAACTACCAAAGTCCCAATACAAGGTGGTACTCGGGAGCGGGTATCTTCAGAAATGTGCATTTCTTTGATAAAGATTCGGCATATATCCCTTTGGACGGTTTATATGTTTCAACAAGGGCCAAAGAAAACGGATCGTTCGATCTGATGCTTGACTGCGACGTAAATGTGACACCCCCCGCAAAGATCACCTTAAGACATACCCTAACGGATGCAACGGGCGAAGAGATCGCTTCTTTTTCCAAAGACGAGATAATAAGCCAAAAGCCTGTTACCGTAAAGGCAAAGCTTTTAGCAGAAAACCCGAGAAGATGGGATATAGACGATCCTTATCTTTATACTTTAAAGACCGATCTTATCAAAAACAAAGAGATCGTCGACAGTTTGATCACAAATGTCGGCTTCAGGACTATCCGCTTTGACAGCGATAAAGGTTTCTTTTTAAACGAGCGGAGTGTAAAGATCAACGGTGCCTGCATGCATCACGATCTTGGAAGTCTGGGTGCGGCTCTTAACAAGACTGCGCTCAGAAGGCAGTTTGCAAAATTAAAAGAGATGGGGATCAATTCTGTTCGTACCAGCCACAA
>JAILEQ010000173.1 GCA_024687305.1 Lachnospiraceae bacterium
TAGCCTAAAACGCTAACGGGCAGCATGAACACGATCCCCAAAAAAGCATACTGTGATTTGGCCTCCCAGACGATGTGGAAAAGAAACATTCCGATAAACACCATGGGAAGTAAAAGGGCTTCGAGAGCTTTTTCTTTGTCCTTAAATGCAAGCACAAAGAAAACACAGCCCAAAATGATAAACAGCTGAATGACATCCAGGACCGAAACGGCTTTTACATATATTTTGTACGAAGAAAAAGCATTAATGACTGCGTTCGCTTCTTTCTGTGACCCTCTTAATATCCAGAAACTTCCGTATGTCGATTCATTCCACTGGGATGCCGTTTTTCTTATAAAGAAATCGATCGCGGCGTTTTTGTTGCTCTTAAAGTAGTCAAGTCTTCTTTTAATGTCCTCGCGACATATGCTCTCGTACCCGGACTTTTTAAAGTCGGCAGCCTGATAAGACACTTTGGCATTATCCGTATACCATCCCGGCCCCGCAACGGATTCGGAAAGACCGAGATCGACCCAGCTTATCGTGGGCATGCCCTCTTTTAAAGGTTCACCCGATCTTGCCTTCACCACAATACCGGAAATGATCGTAACCGCACAAAGTGATACAATGAGAGCCGCCGAAGCCACAAGACCTCTCAACACTTTTTTTGATGAGATCCCTTTAAACAGTGCATAAATGATCATCGCGATCGCCACGATCAGAAAATTGCTCTTAAAGCAAAATGCCAACAATAAAAAGAGAATACTCAAAACAATCTGTATCGTCTTTCCCTTTTTGAAAAACAGAAACCAAAGATCGATCGAAAGAACCGCGCATGAAAGACCGGGAACGTTTCCGTAAACAAAAGAATTGTAAAGGATCGTCGGTAACCACAGTCCCGATATCAGTATCATGATAACAGAAGTCGCGCGATCAGCTCCCATGAAACGGGAAATATCTGACAGGGAAGCAACCATGACCACCGTAAAGACACAGTTGAGTGTCTGATAGACCATGAGTTTATATCCCCCAAACAGCGAATCGGTAAAAGAAAAGATCAAAAGGGTCCTTGCCTGAAACGGATACATATCAAGATAATTGAACCAACCGTTCTTAAATGCTTCGTAGTCGCCTTTAATGTATTTGTCTGCGGCATCGTGAAGCCACAGGGCATCTCCGAAAGGGCCAAACTGTGTAAGCCAAACCCATAAAAGGGTCATAAAAAGCAGAATTATCAACAGTCCTGCTCTTAACATACGAAACAGGCGATCATTTTCGTTTATTTTGCCGTAAAAACGTTTCAGGGGTTTTAAATAGGAAAGACAGATCGTAAATCCCGTGAACAGGATTGAAGCGACAACGTTCAAGAGAACATTGTCTTTTAAAAAGAATACCTCATCGGACCAGGTAACATATGCAGTGCTCACGGTACTCATAAAGAGTAACGTGAGCATGATCGGTACAAAGAAAAGTGTTATTACATATACGTAAACAGAATCGGTTTTTTTCATTTTACTTAAATGCCAGTTTAGCTCTCATGTCCTTTAAAGCTTCTTCGGATTCTTTGCCGGGTTTCCAGCCAATCTTCTGGCCGTCATTTACATATCTTGGAATAACGTGAAGATGATAGTGCATAACGGTCTGACCCGCAGCCTCACCGTTGTTCTGGACGATATTTACGCCGTCGCACTTAAGAACATCCTTCATCCTTGAAGCAACCTTCTTAGCAAGAACCATTGCTTTTGCGAGCGTACTGTCGTCTATCTCAAAGACGTTTGCAAAATGCTGCTTGGGCAATATCAGTGCATGTCCGGGATTGGCCGGAGACACATCGAGTATTACCGTAAAAGTATCATCTTCATAAATTACATTTGTTTCAAAAATACCGTTTGCGAGTTTGCAAAAAATACAATCTTCCATCTTATTAACCTCTTTTTATGAAAATACGAATAACGTGTCGAGTGCTCTTAACGCCGTAAAGTCACCCTTCATGGTCATCTCGCCCGACATGAACACTCTTTGGAACGTAACGTTTCCTTTAATGATCTCTTTAAGTTTTTCTTCGCTTAAAGAAAGTTCAACATCGACTTTATCGACTTCTTTGTAAACGCATTCTATATCCGGACCTTCGATCGAAACATACAGCGGGAGTTTATGGCCCGCGATCCTGAAAAGATATGTCGCATCGGTTCCGGGCTGAGCCTTGAAAGCATCTTCGAAATCACTTATATACAATGTGTCGTCATTTTCGGGACCGACACCCATCATATCTCTGAACATGCTCGCAAGTTCTGAAATATCTTCTTTTTGCTTTTGAACATAAGCGTCATCAGAAGCATACTGTGAAAGCTGCTCGGTCTCCTGCGGTGTCAGATCCGCATTCTTGGTCATGTAAACCTTCTTCTTTACCGCCTGGTTACTTGCGGGAAGACTGGGAACCTTTTGACTTATGGTGCGGTACATGTTCTCGGCTTTCTTTTCGATGAGCCTCGAATATTCCTCACTTTCCTCAAATACGGAAATATCTTCTATATATCCGCAGATACCGCTGCAGGGAAGCCCGCCGAGTATCTCCCACGCGTTTGAAAGATCGAGTTTTCCTTCTCTTTCACCGTATGTTGTTGCCATAACTATGGGACACATATAGATCTTCGAGATTTTTTCTTTGTCCCCATATAACCAACAGGCATCAAGAAACTGCTGCATGAAACCGCCTATTCCGTACCACTCGACCGTGGTGGCAAGAATAACTCCGTCTGCCGATTTAAGAGTCTGGGGAAGGGTTGTAATGGTATTTTTAAGCTCGTGAAGATTGAACCTTTCAACCGTCACATTTATCTCTTCCAATACAGCCTGCATCTTGTTTATTACATATAAAGTGGGGTCGTCGATCAATCCTCGACCACCGTAGTAAATATTAATCTTCATGGGATTTCCCCTCCAAAGAATATTTTAACTTGATGGGGTTTTTTAGTAAAGACATTTTAACAGTATCTAAAGATTTAACCTGTTTTGACCGAAATAGTTATTGATCGGAAAGGATAGGAAAATCACTTGAAAATTACATTTGATAATCAGATACAATCCAAGATTGAGCGCTCACCCGAAAATATCGGGTCTTTCAAAAGCGCTGAAAATGCATACGCATCTGCGGCAGCAATAATCTCACCCTCTCTTGATACAAATACACAATACGAGACAGGTCTTAAAGCCGTCGGTGATGTCATGAATGAGGCTTTTGCCAAGTCCATCTCCAACGAAAAAGACGAGATGATCGTTTTGGCGCACACTGTTTCCAAAGAAGAATTCAAAGATTATTTAAAGAACGGCAACCTTAAGGATGTCGATCTTTCCGATGCCGTAAATATTGTTGACCATATAAAAATGGAACTTATAAAAGGCGGTACCGAAATAAAAGGCTTTACCGATACGCTTGATGAGGATATTAAGGATGAAGTTACGAAAGCGGCAGAAAAAGCAAGCACTCTGACCGAGATGACCGACCCCATGAAGCGTTATTTTGTTGCTACCGGAAAAGAGCCCACCATCGACAATCTCTATCTTGCAAAGTACACCTCCGGAAATGAAACAAATCCCGGCGCCTCACAGTACTTTGTTACGGATTCCACAGGGTATCTTGCCAAGAAAGCGGATTTCACCGATGACAAAGAACTTTCCGTACAGGTCGAAGACATTCTCTCCAAAGAAGGCTACCCCGTTAACGATCGGACCGTATCGGAAGGCGTATGGCTTGTTAAAAATTCTCTTACCATAGACAAAACACATCTCGACAGACTCGAAAACATCAATTCCGTTACTCTTCCCGTCAGCGAAGAAAAGGTAAAAGAATTTATCGACATGGCTGTTTTTGAAGGAAAAGAGCCCGGTGAAGCAGATCTTTCCGCCAAAGAAACTGTTTACGAGGAAGCGATCAGGATCACCGACGAAATCCTTAAAATGTCCGATTCCGAGGTGCACGCTACGAGAGTTCTCGAAGAAGCAAGACTTAAGATGACGACAGAAGCAAATCTTGAACTTATCAAGAGCGGATTTTCCATAGATACAAAAGATCTTGAAGCTTATGTCGAAGCGTTGAGAAGCGTTGAGCAGACTCCAAAATACCGGGAATCAAAAGCGGTTCTTGAAGTCGAAGAAACCATTAAAGACATTAAAGAAATGCCTGCTGCGATCATAGGAAAGATGCTTCCTGTTATTCCGGACGCAGACCTTCTTACAATAAGGCAGGAAGGCAATAAACTCAAATCATCCTACGAATCGGCAAATATCGAATATGAAAAGATGTTCACCGAAGTCAGAAAAGACCTCGGAGATTCAATAAAGAAAGCATTCAGAAACGTTGATGACATCCTCTCTTCAATCGATGTCGAAGCAACCGAAGAAAACAGGCGTGCGGTGAGGATCCTTGGCTACAACTCAATGGAAATCACCAAAGAAAACATAAAAGATGTAAGAACATACGATGATAAGCTGACAAACGTCCTTAAATCGTTAACTCCCGCCGATACGTTAAACCTTATAAGAAAAGGCTCTTCACCCGTCAATTTAAGTATAAACGAACTTTCCGATTACCTTGAGCAGAAAGAAAATGCTCCCGAGGAAAAGATGGAAAAATATTCCAAGTTCCTTTACAAACTTGAATTGAACGACTCCATAAATGCAGAAGAAAGACAACAATATATAGATGTATACCGTCTTCTCCATCAACTTGAGAAAACAGGATATGCTGCTATCGGTGGTCTTCTAAAGACCGGAAAAGAGCTTTCTTTCGGAAACCTTAAAGAGGAAATAAAGACCTCAAAGCATACCGGCATGGATGTCACAATTGATGAATCGTTCGGATTTGTAGTCAAAGAACTGGAAAGCGAATTTGAACCTTCAAAAATGAAAGTCATGTCATTAAATGATTCGACAACTCTTTTTGAAGCTTATGATGCGATGAGTGAAAATGCTCCCGACAAAGAATCCGAAGAAGCTTATGCAAATGAGCAGTATCGTGAGTTCAAAGCAGGACTTCTTGTCAGAGAATCGTCTCTTTACGAGCTTTTAAACAACTCCGAGCATGTAACAAGCACAAACCTTCTGGCTGTCGAATCGATGATCTACAACAGATCCGGAATGTTTAAAATAGTCGACGACATCAGAAAAAAAGATTTCCGCGATGAAGCTAAGGCCGTTAAAGACAACTTCGACGACAAAGATATCGCCGACGAAAAGTACGAAGAGATGATCGACAATTCCAAGGAAGCTGTATATGAAAAAGCTATGGAATCGACCCGCTACATCGACGTAAAGACTCTGATGCTCACACATAAACAGCTTTCGCTCGCGGCTTCTTTTGTCCGTAATGAAACATACAACCTCCCGATGGAGATTGACGGTGAGATGACCGATGTTGTACTAAAGGTAATTCACAACGAAAACGAAGAACCGAGCGTAGCGGTTTCACTTGAAACGCCGTATCTTGGCAGGGTAAACGCCAGATTTTACGTAAGCGGTGAAAAAGTTGAAGGATTTATCTCATGTAATTACGAAGAAACGGTTGTTGAAATGACAAAAGTTGCCGATATATTTGGTGAGGGTGTAAAAGCGGTCTATTCAAAAGATGCCGGAACACCCGCATTCTACAGACATCCGATGAAAGACAACAGTGTGAAAGTATCATCGGTTGAATTGTATAAAACAGCCAAGAAGTTTCTTGATAATCTTAAATAAAGTTAACCCCACTTATTGTACGGAGGACACATATGAAGATTAATTACAATGTCTCTGCCATGATCGCCAATGCAGCATTAAAGCGAAGCGATAACATGCTCTCAGGTTCCCTTGAAAAACTATCGAGCGGTTACAAAATAAACCATGCTAAAGACAACGCATCCGGTCTTGCCATGGCCAAAAGGATGAACGCTCAGATAAGAAGTCTGGACACGGCCAATCAGAACTCAAATGACGGTGTTTCGGTTATCGAAATAGCCGAAGGTGCTCTTGCGGAAATACACGATATGATCCAGCGTATGAGCGAACTTTCCATCAAAGCCGGAACCGAAACGATGTCCGACGACGACAGAAAATCGATAGATAATGAGATTAAGCAGCTTAAAGATGAGATCACCAGAGTAGCCGAGACCACAATGTACAACGGTGGAGTACTTTTGGACGGAACCTACGATCTCAAAGGGTATACAAACATACCTGATAAAGTCAAGGTTCTCACTTATGACACCAAGTTTCCCAGCGGATTATACAAACTTAATCTGAATGACCTGGATAATCCGATCATAAGCGATACAAATGGCCACCCTCTTGGAAATCTTGAAAAAATTGAATGTGAAGACGGTATATGCACAGCTACTTTGACCGACGGATCTCAGCTTAAATGCTCCTATGACCCCAATGATCATCCCAACGATGTCGAAATCGATATCACCGGAATCGGTGCCATGCATGTTCAGGTGGGTACAAATGAAGGTCAGACTCTTGATATCAAGATCCCTACCATCAGTCTCAGTTTCCTTGGAATTGATAAATACGACTGCTCTACATATGATAACGCACAGGATTTTATCGCCAAGATCAAAGATGCTCTTGCTTATGTAAGTTCCGCAAGAAGTTCTCTCGGCGCATATGAAAACAGACTTGAGCATACCATCCGCTCACTTGATATTTCCGAAGAAAACATGACTGCTGCATATTCAAGGATCATGGATACGGATATGGCTAAAGAAATGAGTGAATACTCCAAGAACCAGGTTCTTGTTCAGGCAGGAACATCCATGCTCACTCAGGCTAACGAGCGTCCTTCGCAGGTTCTTCAGCTGTTACAGTAATTTTGAGGTGATCAAAGCATGACAAAAGAAACTATCCAAAGCTTCACTTATAGGATCACTACTGCCAACAAAACCGAGATGATCGCCATTTTATATGACATCGGACGTACCTACATAAAAGATGCCTTGGAGTGCCTTAACAGTGTTGACAGAGCGGGATTTCGAACAAACGTCAATTGTGTCAGAAATACCGTAAAAGAGCTTATGGCTTCGGTTAATACTTCAGATGATCTCGGAAGAACTTTTATGAGTCTATACATCTTTTGCAACAAACAGCTTACAAAAGCATTTCTGGATTTCGATCCGGAAGCTTTGCAGGTTGTAGATGATATGTTCAAAGAATTCGGAGAGGTCTATCATCAGATTTCGGGACTCGACAGTTCCAAACCTGTTATGAACAATACCGAAACAGTTTACTCGGGACTTACGTATAACAGATCTCTTTCTCCCGAGAATATGACCTCAGGATCATCGAACAGAGGTTTCCTTGCCTGAACACATAAATATAAGAAAAAACTCAACTCAAAAATCTGATTTTTGACAAATAAAAGTGCAGTAATAATCGGCCTTCAAGGGACATCTGAAGGTCGATTTTATTTTTTCTTTGTGAAAAAATGCCAAACTTTATTTTTTTCAAAAAAATCTCTTTACAAAACAAAACTCGGAAAATATAATCGGTTTACAAACTCATGAGTAATAAATACATTAGGTGGTGAAAGGGTTGAACTGTTTTTAGAGATCATCGCTATGTCGATACTTAGTATCATAGCCATCTTCGATATCCTAAAACACAAGATTCCTAACCTTCTTCTGATGATCTTACTGATCATCAATCTATTATCAGGGGAGATAATATTTAATCTAAACAAAGTAACGTTAGAGGGAACGTTACAGAGAGTCGGTTGTCTTGCAGTGATCTTTGCGATTCTTTATCCATTTTTCGCGATCGGAGCACTGGGCGCAGGAGACGTTAAACTGATTCTGGTAACCGTACTGGGAGTGGAAAAACCATTACTTTTCGTATTGATGGTTTTTGCTATAGCGGCCGTTGAATCTGTTATCAAGATTCTTTGTGTCGGAAACGTTAGGATTAGAATTGTTCATCTCCTTGAATATTTCAAAACTATTGTCCGAACCAAAGCCGTTATTCCCTACGAAGACTTTTCTCTATCTTCCGATGACAAGCTGGATCATTCTATTCATTTATCGGTTCCGATATTGCTCGCTGCATTGTTTTTTTGCATCGAGTCACACATTTGAGAGGAGGGTACATTGGTAAAGACAACATTTATTATCTGTGACGAGGAAAAAGATTATTCGGAGAAACTGTACGAGTACATCCATGCCGGTGAGTCGGAGAGATTCAATATTCTTCTTTTTACCGACATCGTTCAGTTAAACGAATACCTGAGTTCATCTAAAGCGGGAATAATATTGATTTCCGAGAATTTAACAGATGATCTTAAAGCTGACGCAGACAATTCGATCATTATTTCACTTTGTCACGAGAAAAAAGAACGTATAAGGGGACAAAGATCTGTTTACAAATACAGTCCCGCAAAAGAAATATTAAAGAAGGTTATGGATTATTGTTCGGAAAGCCAAACGCAGGTACTTCGAAGAAACTGTGATAAACCGCTCAATGTTATCGGAGTTTACTCACCGATAAAAAAAGCTTTTCAAACGACATATGCGGTTACTTTAGGCCAGATATTGGCAACAAGAGGAAAAACTTTATATTTGAATTTTGAATGCTTCTCGGGTTTTGATTATATGATGCAATCACTGAAAAGCTCGGGCAATCGATCCGATCTGATGGATCTTATGTACTTTTGGCAATGCGGAAGCGAAAACTTTTCTTATCGACTGAGCAGTATTACCGAAAAAATTGGCACTCTGGACTATGTTCCTCCGGTTCATTCTTTTATGAACTACGAAGGCATAACGCCAAAACAATGGACGGAATTCATTAAGGCGTTCGAAGAATATACGGATTACGAGTTCCTAATATTGGATCTTTCAGAAAAGATAAACGGACTGTTTGACATTTTAAGGCTTTGCTCCAGAGTATATTCGGTGACCGACAATCGCAGAATCTCGTCCGCCAAAATGAGCCAATACGAAACGCTTCTTCTGGAGTGTGCATACGATGATGTTATCGATAAGACAAAGAAGATCTCGGTGCCTTTATTCAGAGAAATACCCGAATCCTATGAAATGCTTCCGTATTCGGATCTTGCCAAGTATATCAAAAAGAATCTTGAATTTGAGGACGAACGCTTAAAAGAGGCGGGTGACGTCATGTGAGAACTGTTTCGGACAATCTTAAAAGTACGATCATTTCCGAAACGCTCGAGACGATCGATTTCGCCGGAAATCTGACCGAAGATGAAGTATATGCCCGCATCGACGATGTCTTGTTAAGCCATTTTGAGAGAAAGGCTTTTTCTCCGCTCGAAATTAAGCGCTTCAGAGAAGAAATATTCAGTTCGCTTAAAAGAATGGATATTATTCAACAATATCTTGATGATGAATCCGTTACCGAGATCATGATAAACGGTAAAGATGACATTTTTATTGAGAAATCGGGCAAATTGATTAAAACCGGCAAAAAATTCGACAGTGAAAAGAAACTGAATGATGTGATCCAGCAAATAGTGGCAGGCTGCAACAGAAGTGTTAATGAAGCAAATCCTATTGTTGATGCAAGATTAAGCGACGGCGCGCGAGTTAACATTGTCCTGGCTCCCGTAGCACTTAACGGCCCCATAGTTACTATTAGACGATTTCCCAAAGAACCGATAACAATGGAAAAACTACTGTCTTTTGGATCGATTTCCGAAGAAGCCGCCGATTTTCTTAAGCAACTGGTCATTGCCAAATACAACATATTTATTTCCGGAGGGACGGGATCGGGTAAGACTACTTTTTTAAACGCTTTATCACAATTCATTCCTTCGGACGAAAGGATCATTACGATAGAAGACAGTGCAGAATTACAACTTCTGAACGCCGAAAATCTGGTGAGGCTTGAAACAAGAAATTCGAATATCGAAGGATGCAGCCCGATCACGATCAGAGATCTGATAAGAACATCGTTAAGGATGCGTCCGGAAAGAATAATCGTAGGAGAAGTCAGAGGTGCCGAGGCACTCGACATGCTGCAAGCCATGAATACCGGCCATGACGGATCGCTTTCAACGGGACATGCAAACAGCACGATCGATATGCTCAAAAGACTTGAAACTATGGTACTCATGGGTATGGACCTTCCACTGGAAGCTATAAGGGGGCAGATTGCGGGCGGAATAGATATAATCATCCATCTGGCAAGACAAAGAGATCACTCAAGGAAAGTTGTTGAAATATCCGAGATAACCGGATTTGTAAATGGTGTAATCACTCTAAACAAACTGTTTGACCATAAAAACGGAAAACTGGTCATGGTCAATGAACTTATCAACAAGGAAAAACTTATGAAAGTGTACGATTAAAACAGAAGGTAAATATGAGAAGGTACGACGAATATAAATACGGAGGGGCCGAAATAATAGGGGTTATTTCTATCTATCTGATCATTCTGGCTTTAACAGCCTATTTCTTTTACAGATCCGTTTTTGTTTTTGTAATTACTCTCGTCGGCATACCATTCTACTTAAAGTATTACAAGCGAATATTGATAAAAAAGCGAAAAGAAAAACTGGCAGCCGAATTTGCCGAAGTCTTATACAGCGTGAATGCTAACGTGAAAGCAGGTTATGCGACCGAAAACGCATTTTGGGAAGCAAGAAAAGATATCCTGTTGTTCTATGGTGAAAACAGCCTTATGGCTGAAGAATTACTGACCATAAAAAAAGGGATCGGTATCAATCGTACTTTGGAAAGTCTTCTTTTAAACCTTGGCGAACGAAGCGGCGTAGATGACATTCTTATCTTTTCCAGGGTTTTTGAAACGGCCAAGAGGAACGGCGGAAATATGAATAAAGTTCTTGAAAGGACCGCGGATACTCTTCGCGCCAAGATTGAAATCGAAAAAGAGATCCAAGTACTTATAGCCGAAAAACGCTTTGAACTTAAGATAATGGAGTGCATTCCGTTTTTCATAATCGCTTACATAGGATTTACTTCAAAAGGCTATTTTGATCCAATGTACCATAACATTAAAGGTATTGTCGTAATGAGTATATGTCTTTTGCTTTATATATTGGCTTCGATACTTGGTCATAAACTGGTGGAGATTGATGTATAGAGAAAAAATTAAAAAACTGTTCAGCGTAAAAGAATTAAAAATTTACATTATCATCGCAACCATAGCACTTATAGCTTTTTTGCGATCCGACAACGAACCGGCGGTATCCAAAGACGGGATCATAAAACGAGGAGAATATTATGAAAAGGATCTTAACGTTACACTGGTTGCCAGCATAGAGGATATAGGAAACGAACCATATGATATAAATGTTTCCCGACGAAAACTTTCAACAGAAGAACTCGATGAAATGTTTATTGATTGCTATCCCGTTCTTTTAGGCAACTTTCTTAACGGCAATGATTCCTTAGATTCTGTGACAGGAGATCTGGCTTTCTTTGACCAAATTGAAGGCTATCCTTTCGAAATCGCTTTTACCAGCAAAGACAGGGATTATATCTCATCATCAGGCGAACTGCTTGCTAAAACTGAAGGCGAAACCACAGTTTTATGCACATTAAAATATGGCGATTGGGAAAAAGAATTAAATCTGATCGTCCATCATCATCCCAAAGAAGCAAACTCGGCAGAGGTTATCCGAAGGGAACTTGACGAAGAGATTAAAAGGATTGAAAAAGAATCAATAAAGGATGAATTTTTATCTCTGCCGAAAACGATCAGCGGTCACAGTATAACTTATGAAGATATTTACCATAAGAAAAACCCCTTGATCCTGCTTTTGGGCCTGGTAGCGATATTACTGGTCAAACTTGGTTCAAGTCACGATCGAGACAGAGAAAAACGGAAAACAAGAGAACTTATTGAGCAGGAATACCCCATAGTTTTACAAAAAATGATCATGTATCTTTCATCGGGGATGAATCTTAGGAACGCATGGATAAAGATCTATGAAGATTCGATTATCACAAAAAAGATTAATCCGTTATACGAAGAGATAAACAAAATGATAAATGAATTAAAAACAGGAATATCCGAAGAAGCAGCCTATACTAACTTTTCCATGAGGATTGCCATTCCTTCGATTACTCGATTCACATCATTATTGTCTCAAAACTTAAGAAAAGGAAGTACAGATCTGACGGCACTGTTAAACGAAGAAGCAAAGATAGCTTTTGACGAAAGAAAACGACGGGCAAGGATAAAAGGAGAAGAAGCCGGAACCAAGCTATTGTTACCAATGATGATGCTCATGATCGTTGTTATGGTACTGATCATGGTTCCTGCATTTGTAAACATGTAAAGGAGGATAACATGAAGTGTAAAGGATTCAGAGAATTGATAACAGAAGAAGAAGGAATGGGCAC
>JAILEQ010000175.1 GCA_024687305.1 Lachnospiraceae bacterium
AGTCGTTCCCACAGCTTCGGGCTTGGGTTTGATGTTACTTTGATAATATTCGTAGGTGCACGACGAAGTATCCGAAAGGACCGTCATGAATTCGGGCTTGCAGATAAAGAGCGTGTGAGAGCCAAGGTCAACGGTGCTCTCAACTTTGAGCGAAAAGTACGCGTTCGTGCCCTTTGTGATGTAGGGAATGCCGTTGTCGGCGATCTTGTAATTGTCGGCAGGATAGTCCGCGAATTTGTCCACGTCGCGGCCCGACTGAAAACCGAAATGCTTAAAGAGCGAAAACTCCGCATCCTGCGAAATGACCGAAACGTTGCAAACTCCGGTTTCTTTGATCATATCATGCGTATAGTTTGCCTTGTTTACCGCAACACTTATCGTGTTGGGCTCCGAAGCGATCTGCATTGCGGTATTTATGATACAGCCGTTTAACTTGTCGCCTCTCTTCGCCGTACATACGAACAATCCGTATGACAATTTATACATTGCTTTTGTGTTCATTTCAGCCATGGTAACCCTCCTTTGATATGCGCATGTTGCACTTAATGCAAATTTTAGCACTTTTGGGAAATCGTTACAATAAAAAGGGGAGGTACTTGACTGCGTGCGCTTTCCATAATATAATTTCAGTACGGAAAGGCGTACGCTTTTTGGTACGTGTGGTAATGTAATGGTAATAGCTAAACAGATGGATTTAAGATCAAATTTGAAGAAATTCCTTGATATGGCTTATGACGGAGAAACTATAGTCGTTCCCCGTAAAGAGAGAAAAAATGTAGTCATCATCTCAGAGGACGAGTATAACCGCATAATGCAAAATCAACGAATCGGAGAATATGCTGCCCGTATTGCGGATATGTCTGTCAGCAGGCATTCAAACAGTTTGCCTGCTACAGGGAACGTCAAAGCGGATAATTTCAAGAAACTTGATATAATCGAAAAACTCAAACCCGGATGGAACGGAAATCAGGCACCTGCTATTCCCGCCAAAACGATTACAAAAGTTCGAAACCTGATCAACGCTCTTCCGATTCAGCCGGAACTTTTTCCTACGGCATTAAAGAGCATACAGTTGGAATATGACAATTCAAGACATGATCACATGGAAATAGAAATCGGAGAAAGCAATACAGCCGAAATCTTTATCGTCACTTATTTTGGCGATGAAACCGTTGAATCCGTATCTGCTGATATAAGTTCACTACAAGAAAGAGTATTACAATTCTATGGATAATAAATTCACTAACACCGAAAAACTATATCGCGCCATTTATCCGCCCGAAGTAATGGAAATGTTTTGGAAAAAAGACGGAACACTTTCATCCGCTGCTTTTGCGGATGCCAACGGACTTTCGGTTGATCGGGGATATAACAGACCCGAATCCGAAGTGATAACTGATATGACGAAGAGATTTACGGGGCGAATTGTCAGCCTGTATGTCAAAAACTGCCTTGATATAGGCGCGATCGTCAAATATCTGCCTTCAAAAAGCAATAAGTTCCATTCTGAAATACATGGAAGTGAAACCACCGCATTATTGTCAAAATCTCAGAGATTTTTCCTAGCGGCACGCGCTGTAATCGTTCATTAAAATGTACAACTGTAACAACACCCGACAGTTCGCGCTGCCGGGTGTTGTGGTTCTGAAAGGACCTTTCACTTATAATACAATTGTACAAAGAAAAAGGTTACAAAAAGCTTTAAAAAAATACTTTTTCTTATCTAAACGTTAATAAAAGACTGTATAATATATATAGAAAATCAACATTTATTCAATTTATCATATAAGGAGATCATCATGAGCGACGTTAACGAAAACGAAAAAAACATCGATGAATTTCACGGAGACAGCGCAGAAAGCGCAAATGCGACTGTTGAGAGCAATTCTTCCGTACAAAAGAGCCTTACTGCAAGATTTGGAAAATATGCCGTAAAAGACCCTATCAAACTGAAGAAAGTTATAGGAAGGATCATTTTGTTCTTAGTATTCCTGGTGATCGTAAATCCTTCGATCATTCCGTTTCTGCCTAAGAGTGCCAAAGAAACAATAAACGAGACATGGGGCAGGATATTCGGCGACGTTGATAAGATATACAAAAACTTTTCGATCAACTTCGCTTCCCTTTTCCAGGTGATTGCGATCATACTTCTTATGGTCTGCATCACAACGGTTGCGATGTTCATACTTGAAAGACTTAAACCAAAGACATCGAGAGGTCGGAGCGTGGTCACTCTTCTTAGAAGTGCGACAAGCTACATAACCACGATAATCGCGTTCTTCTGGTGTCTGGCTGCGATAGGCGTTAACGTATCCACCATTTTTGCAAGCGTCGGAGTTTTGACTCTGGTAGTAGGCTTCGGAGCACAGAGTCTGGTGGAAGATCTTATCACCGGTATCTTCCTTGTGTTCGAAGAACAGTTTAATGTCGGAGACATCATCGAAGTCGGCGGATTCAGAGGCGTTGTTGAACAGATCGGTATCCGCGTTACCGCGATCAGAGATCTCGGAGGAAACATCAAGCTCATCAACAACTCCGATCTTCGTAACATCTTAAACCGTTCGGCTACCACAAGTATCGCTTCGACAATGGTGAGCGTGGCATACGATACGGATATTACAAAGGTTGAGAAAGTCTTTGAAACACTCATGCCCGAGATAAGAGCAAACTATCCCGACATCTTCGTTGAAGATCCCAAGTACTGCGGCGTTCAGGAACTTGGCGAATCGGGAATGGAACTTAAGGTCATCGGAAAGGTCAACGAAGAAAACATCTTCTCGGCCCCGAGAATACTAAACCGCGAGATCAAGCTTGCCTTTGACAAAGAAGGAATCGAGATTCCCTTCAAACAGGTTGTTATTCACAATAAGTAA
>JAILEQ010000178.1 GCA_024687305.1 Lachnospiraceae bacterium
TGTGCTATAATCGCTAAGTATATTGCGGAATTATGTCCGCACATTAAATCAGAACAGTCCGTTAAGGAGGATTTATAAATGTCAGTCAAAGTAGAAAAGCTTGAAAACAGCATGGCTAAGCTTACTGTTGAAGTACCTGCCGAGGAACTTGAGAAGGCGCTTGACAGAGCTTACAACAAAACAAAGAACAAATTAAATGTTCCCGGATTTCGTAAGGGTAAGGCACCCAGAAACATCATCGAGAAGATGTACGGTCCCGAAATCTTTTACGAAGATGCCGCAAATGACCTTGTAGAGAGAGAATATGAGAAAGCATACGACGAGTGTGGCGAAGATATCGTTTCTTCTCCCGAGATCGAAGTGGTTGAGATAGAGAAGGGAAAGCCTTTCGTATTTACCGCTACGGTTGCTTTAAAGCCTGAGATCAAACTTGGCAAGTACAAGGGAGTTAAGATCGAGAAGGTTGAGACCGAAGTTACCGACGAAGAAGTAGATGCTGCTATCGAAAAGGAACGTGAGAACAGTGCAAGAACAGTTGCAGTAGATCGTCCTGTAAAGGATAAAGACCTTACCGTTATCGACTTTGAAGGATTTGTTGACGGAAAAGCATTTGAAGGCGGCAAGGGTGAAAACTATCCTCTTACCATCGGTTCCGGCGTATTTATCCCAGGCTTCGAAGAGCAGCTTATTGGTGCTAAGAAGGGCGAAGAAGTAGAAGTTAAGGTTACTTTCCCCGAAGATTATCAGGCAGAAGAATTAAAGGGCAAAGAAGCCGTATTTAAGTGTAAGGTAAACGAGATCAAAGAAAAAGAACTTCCCGAACTTGATGATGAGTTCGCTTCCGAGGTTTCCGAGTACGATACATTTGCAGAGTACAAAGAAGCTACAAAGAAGAACCTTTCTGAGAAGAAGGCAGAGGATGCAAAGACCATTAAAGAAGACAGAGTCATCGAAGCTATCGTTGAAGCTTCCGAGATCAATATTCCCGAAGCAATGCTTGAGACAGAGAAACGTCAGATGGTTCAGGACTTCGCACAGCGCATTCAGTCTCAGGGCCTTTCAATGCAGCAGTACGCTCAGTTTACAGGCGTAACAGCAGAGTCTTTGCTTGAGCAGGCAGGTCCCTCCGCTGAGAAGAGGATAAAGTCAAGACTTGTTGTTGAGAACATAGTAAAGGCAGAAAAGATCGAAGTAACCGAAGAAGAGTACGAGAAAGAACTTGAGCGTCTCTCTGAGAGTTATCAGATGGAGATCGATAAACTTAAAGAGATGATCGCAGGAAACGATAAGGCTGTTGAGCAGATCAAAGAAGACCTTGCTATGCAGAAAGCTATCGATTTTGTTGTTTCCAACGCTAAAGAAGCATAAAAAGTCATATATAAGGAGGTTATGATATGAGTTTAGTGCCTTATGTCATAGAGCAGACCAGTCGCGGAGAACGCTCCTACGATATCTACTCCAGACTTTTAAAAGAAAGAATCATTTTCCTTGGTGAGGAAGTAAATGAGACGACAGCAAGTCTCGTTGTCGCTCAGATGCTCTTCCTTGAAGCTGAGGATCCCGATAAGGATATTCATCTTTACATAAACAGCCCCGGCGGTTCCGTTACCGCAGGAATGGCTATTTATGACACAATGCAGTTCGTTAAGTGTGATGTATCGACCATCTGTATAGGAATGGCTGCCTCAATGGGCGCGTTCTTACTTGCAGGCGGTGCAAAGGGTAAGCGTTTTGCGCTTCCCAATGCTGAGATAATGATACACCAGCCTCTTGGCGGAGCTCAGGGTCAGGCGACCGAGATTGAGATCGCTGCTAAGCATATCCTTCATACAAAAGAAAAGTTAAACAGGATGCTTGCCGAAAATACCGGCCGTCCTTACGAAGAAGTTTGCGAAGATACAGATCGTGATAACTGGAAGACGGCCGAAGAAGCTAAAGAGTACGGCCTTATAGATGAAGTTATCACCAATCATCGCGATAACGATCCCGAGAAGAAATAATGCCGGGGTATGGGGCACAAAGAAACATATAATGCCCTTGGAGGAATATAATGGCAAAAATGCAAAAACCTCATTGTTCGTTCTGCGGAAAGCCTCAGACGATGGTCATGAAGCTTATCGCGGGACCGGACAACATATATATCTGTGATGAGTGTGTTGCGGTATGCGCATCGATGATTGACGATGAGCTTGATGAGATCGAACCCAGCCACTCCTCAAAGTCGAAAGACAGTGATATTAATCTCTTAAAGCCTAAACAGATCAAGGAATTTCTTGATGAGTACGTAATAGGCCAGGAAGAAGCCAAGAAGGTTCTTTCGGTAGCTGTGTACAATCACTTTAAGCGTATTATGTACAAACCCGACGAAGAGGACGGTGTTGAACTTCAAAAGAGCAATATCATAATGGTAGGTCCTACCGGTTCCGGAAAAACATATCTTGCGCAGACTTTGGCCAAGATACTTAATGTTCCTTTCGCCATTGCCGATGCGACCACGCTTACAGAGGCCGGATATGTCGGTGAAGATGTCGAGAACATTCTTCTTAAGCTCATTCAGGCGGCTGATTATGATATTGAACGCGCTGAGCATGGTATTATCTATATTGATGAGATAGATAAGATCACAAAGAAGTCTGAAAATGTATCGATTACCAGAGATGTTTCGGGTGAAGGCGTTCAGCAGGCACTTCTTAAGATCATTGAAGGAACAGACGCTAACGTTCCTCCTCAGGGCGGACGTAAACATCCTCATCAGGAACTTATACCGATCAATACGACGAATATTCTGTTTATCTGCGGCGGTGCGTTTGACGGACTTGAGAAGATCGTTGATGCCCGTATGGACCAAAGTTCCATAGGATTTAACGCTACCGTTACATCTAAAGAAAATCGTGATATAAGCGAGGTACTTAAGTCGGTAACTCCTCAGGACCTTATAAAATACGGTCTCATTCCCGAATTTGTCGGTCGAGTTCCGATTCATGTATCGCTTGAAGGTCTTAAAAGAGAGGATATGGTCCGTATCCTTACAGAGCCCAAGAATGCGCTTGTTAAGCAATATCGTAAACTCTTTGGTATGGACAATGTCGACCTTAACTTTGAGCCCGAAGCCATCGATGCCATAGCCGACAAGGCAATCAGCCAGAAGACCGGTGCAAGAGGACTTCGCTCCATACTTGAAGATATAATGATGGACGTAATGTATCGCATCCCTTCAGACGAGACCATCACAAGCTGCACCATCACAAAAGAATGCGTGGAGAACAATACTCCTCCGCTTACCGTTCACGCAAAAAACGGAAAGCTTAAAAAGGCTGAATAAAGATTTAAGATCATTTCCGGGTAGGCGAAATATAATTCTCCTACCCGATTATACTATGAGGACCAAAAGTAAAGTGTTATGATTATTAAAAGCGTATCTTTGGAAACGGTTTGTGGAATTACAAGCAAACTGCCCGACAATAAATATCCCGAGATAGCCTTTGCCGGAAAGAGCAATGTCGGAAAATCGTCACTTATCAATACGATCTTAAACAGGAAGAATCTTGCCCGTACAAGTTCGCAGCCCGGAAAGACTCAGACCATAAATTTTTACAATTTAAACGAAGAGCTTTACCTTGTTGATCTTCCGGGATACGGATATGCAAAAGTAAGTGCCGAAACAAAGGAAAAATGGGGCAAGATGGTTGAAAGATATCTTGTTACCAGCAAACAGTTGAAAGCAGTATTTCTTTTGATAGACATACGTCACGAGCCTTCGGCAAACGATGTGGGAATGTATAACTGGATACTCGATAAGGGATATGAGCCGATAATAATACTTACTAAACTTGATAAGATAAACAGATCTCAGTTACAAAAGCAGGTTAAGCTGATAAGAGAGAAACTGCAGGCTTCAAAATCAACTGTGACGATCCCATTTTCTGCGGTAACAAAGCAGGGAAAAGACGAGATACATGAAATAATGACTTCGGTCATTTCTTCTAAAGAGGATTAAGATGGAAAACAAACCAAAACAGGGAATTAAATATTTGAAGGCTCTTGCCAACATAGCGGTATATGCAGTAGCTTTGGTCATTTTGATAGCGGTTGTGCCTAAACTTATAGTGTTCTTTATGCCGTTTGTCATCGGATTTATCATTTCCGCATTGGCCAATCCTTTAGTGAGATTTTTCGAAAAGAAGATCAAAACAAAAAGAAAAGCCACTTCCGCGGTCGTGATTATCGTTATACTGGCATTTGTCATTACGGTTGTTTACCTTGTGGGATATGTGCTTATTTCTCAATGTGTGGAATTTGCCACATCACTTCCTGCAAAATGGCCTTCGATCGAATCTGAGATCGATCAGTTGGGAGCTAAGATCAATTCTTATCTTACTTATCTTCCCAAAGGAACGGTTTCATCGCTCAATAATTTTGCTGCGACCATTGAAGACTATGTTTCGGACCTCATTTCATCGCTTTCCAAGCCCACTGTGACGGCGGTTTCAAACATAGCAAAGGGACTTCCTTCGATGATAATCGGAGTGATCATGTGCATTCTTTCTGCATATTTTTTTACCGCAGAGCACAACAACCTTTCGGACGGAATGGTTAAATTTATTCCAAAACGTGCTTATGAGAAACTTGATACAGTGCTCAGAGGATTAAAACGGGCTGTAGGAGGTTATTTCCTTGCGCAGGTTAAGATTGAGATATGGGTATACTTTGTAATACTTATCGGTCTTTTTGTTTTAAAGGTCGATTATGCGATAGTAATCGCTCTTGGCATAGCGTTTCTTGATTTTCTGCCGTTTTTCGGCGCAGGTCTTGTAATGATACCCTGGTCTGTCATCGCATTTACAAACGCAGACTATTTCGTGGGTATCGGTATGCTTGTTGTTTGGGGACTCGGACAGCTCATACGTCAGATCATTCAACCCAAGATAGTCGGTGATTCGGTCGGATTAGCACCATTACCTACACTTTTCCTGCTGTTTGTAGGATTTGAGATCAAGGGTGTTATCGGAATGATCATTGCGGTTCCAATAGGTATCATTGCGGCTTCGCTTTATGAAGAGGGATTGTTCAGAGGATTGACTGACAGTATTAAGATTCTTTGGAACGGAATATCAACCTTCAGGAAGTTTACACCTGAAGAATTAGGGATAGAAAAAGGAGAAGAAGACAAATGAAGAAAGTAGGAGAGTTTTTTGCATGTTTCTTACCGCTCTTGGGATTTTTGGCCATTCAGGTCGGTGTGGCGATGATAGGCGGAATTGTTAAAAGCGTTTCCCTTGCAATGCAGGGAGTTACCAATGCGGACGCCCTGGAAGAGGCGTTGCTCGGTTCGGACTATTTGATGAAGATCACGATAGCATCGCAATTGGTTTGTTTTATCATATTCCTCATTTTTTACAGAGTCATTTTTAAGATCAAAAAACCTGAATCTCCCGCAAAGGTATTTTCTGCGACCAGTCCTTTATTGATCATCGTTCTTTTTGTGGCGGTTGAAGCGATCACAAGTTCGATCCTTATAAAGGTATCCGTATTGATTCCGGATCTTATGCAGCAATATGCTGAGATGATCGAGAAATCCGGACTTGCAGATATGACCGTTCTTTCCACAATAGCGACTCTGGTATTGGCACCGCTTGGTGAAGAACTTGCTTTCAGAGGAATGACGCTCAATCTTGCAGGAAAGTTTACGAAGAAATTCTGGATAGCCAACATCATACAGGCAGCGATGTTCGGTATTGCTCATATGAATATAGTTCAGGGCACATATGCGTTTGTATTGGGACTGGTGCTTGGCTTTATATACAAAAAATATAATTCACTGTATGCAACAATGATCGCCCATCTTGCTTTTAACTTTTCGGGGACTTATCTCGTGGGATTGTTGTTTGGTACAGAGGACGATGTTCCTATAATCAGATGGATCGTTGTTTTGGCAGCTGCGACAGTTATTTGTGCGTTTGCATTTGTTGCAGTCCTTAGAGACAAGAAGACTTTTGAACGCGAACCCATGTATATGAAACGCATTCATTTCAGAGAAGAAATGCCGGCTGCTTACGCTGCGGCAGGTGTACCTGTAAACACTACTCCGGTGAATACTACAGATACTTTTAATAACAACGGTCAATTATGAGAAAAATATTAAAGAAACTCAAAGTATTACTTGATAAAAAACAAAAGCGGATGATGGTGCTTTTGGTCATAATGATGCTTATAGGAGCGGTGTTGGAAACACTGGGTGTTTCTTTGGTGAAACCTACCATGGAGATTATCATGGAAGACAACGCCATTGAGAATCATTGGTATTTAAAGATCATATCCGATGTTTTCAACATAATTGATGTTAAATCGCTGACGGTATTTATTATGGTCGCGCTTATAGGGACGTTTGTTGTTAAAAACACGTTTTTGTTTGTACAGCAGAAGGTCTTGCTCAAATTTGTCTACACCAATCAGTTTGCAACATCAAGACGCATGATGATCAATTACGTTAAGCGTCCGTATGAGTATTATCTCAATGCGGACACGGCTGTGATCCAGCGCAGCATTACGTCTGATGTAAACAACATGTACGGACTTATCTTAGCCTTTTTACAGCTGGTAAGCGAGGCGGTAATATTCTTTTCGCTTGTATTGGTGAGCTTGCTTACAGATCTATGGATGACGGTTACCGTTACAGTGCTCTTGGTAGGAGTTCTCGCCATAATCAAGTTCCTTATCAAGCCGGTCATGCAAAAAGCCGGAAAAGACAATCAGGATTATTACAGTGGGTTGTTCAAGTGGATCAATCAGACTGTTACAGGCATTAAGGAGATTAAGATCGCCGGTAAAGAGCCGTATTTTATAAACGAATATTCAAAGTGTGGCAAGGGATATGTAAATGCCGTACAAAAATACAGTCTTTACAATTCGACTCCCAGACTCTTGATCGAAACGGTAGCAATCGCAGGTATGGTCTTATATCTGTTGATAATGGTATTGAAAGGTGCAGACGCCACGGTGATAATGCCGAAGGTCACTCTTTTGGCGATAGTTGCCATGAGACTGATCCCTTGTGCCAACAGGATGAACACATATCTAACTTCAATCTCTTATTTTGAGCCGTTCCTTCTCGGAGTCAGCGATAATTTAAGAGAAGACATTACGGACAATACGGTAAATTACGATGAAGGGCACTACGCAAGGCGCATAGAGGTTGCCAAGCTTCCGGTAAAAGAAAGTATTGAACTGTCGGATATCTCATATAAATATCCGGGGACCGATGTTTACATATTCGATCATGCCAATCTTACCATTCCGGTAGGAAAAAGTGTCGGTATAGTCGGAACATCCGGAGCCGGTAAGACTACGATCGTAGACGTTATGCTGGGTCTCTTGAAGACTGAGAACGGTACCATTAAAGCAGATAACGTAAATGTCACCGATAATTATCAGGGATGGCTTAAAAATATCGGTTATATACCGCAGACAATATTTATGATCGATTCTTCGATCAGGAAAAATGTGGCATTCGGTGTACCTGATGAAGATATAGATGATGAAAAGGTTTGGCAGGCACTTAAAGAAGCCAAACTTGACGAATTTGTACGCGGACTTCCCGAAGGACTCGATACGGGAATAGGAGAGCGCGGAATAAGGCTTTCCGGCGGACAACGCCAGCGTATAGGAATAGCAAGAGCATTATTTGAAGATCCGGAAGTGCTTGTGCTTGATGAGGCAACTTCCGCTCTCGATAATGAGACCGAAGCGGCTATCATGGATTCGATAAACAGCCTCCATGGAAGAAAAACGCTAGTTATCATTGCTCACAGGCTTCAGACAATTGAAAAATGCGACATGGTCTACCGTGTTGCAGGCGGCAAGATAGAGCAGGAAAGATAAGAGCATGTTTTTTGTACATTTAATCACTTTTGAGCAACTATTTGTATATTTTTGACAGCGGAGATCAAATGGCGATTGACTTGAGTTATCTTATGCCGGAAGTCCGAGAAGGGTTTTATATTCCTTCCGAGATCAAGCAGGCATGGGCAGCTGAACTTGAGGTTCTGAAAGAAGTCGACAGAATATGTATTAAGCATAACATCCCCTATCAGGCTGAGTGGGGAACTCTTTTAGGTGCAGTAAGACACGGAGGATTTATCCCGTGGGATGACGATCTTGATATTTCCATGGCCCGTCCAGATTACGAGCGCTTTCTTAAAATAGCGCCTCGGGAACTTCCGGAAGGCTTCAGCGTATATAATTATCGTAATCATGACAATTTCAGACAGTTCATTTCCAGAGTAACTTCGGCAGAAAGGATTTCTTTTGATAAGGAACATTTGAAAAGATTTGCCGGATTTCCTTTTATGAGCGGACTTGATGTCTTCGTACTCGATTACGTGAATAAAGATGATGAACTTGAAGAAGAACGCATCAATGAGGCGAATTTCGTTCTTTCTTTCGCAGATTGTCTTTATTCAGGGTCGTTAAGCAATTCTGAGATCAAAGATCATTTCAAAACAATTAAAGAAAAATATGGTGTCGAGATCGAGTCAGGCGCGAGCGACTGGGAGATTCAGAAGACCCTTTTTGCTCTTACGGACAAGATCATTTCACGTTTTTCTAAAGAGGAGTCAAAGGGGCTTATCCAGATCGCACCTCTCGGATTAAAATGCCCGGGACGGTGTATCCCTTTTGAAAAGTATGAAAAGACAATACGACGTCCGTTTGAAAGCGTGACAGTTCCGATACCGGTCTTCTTTGATGATATGCTTAAGTTCAGATACGGTAACTATTTAACACCGGTGACCGATGTATCGGGACATAATTATCCATACTTTGAATCCCAAAAAGAAGAATTGAATAAAGCGGCGGGCGAGAATCTTTTTGACTATTCTTTTGATAAGAATGATATTTTGGATGTTCGTAAAGATAAAGATCTTTCATACAAGTCACTTGTTAAAGAATGCGTATCTGGCTTTGAAGCAATGGCAGAAAGTATCAACAAGGGTGAATACGGTATACTTCCTGATCTTCAGCAGCTTGTCATAGATCTTGGAAATCTTACAGAAAGTGTCCTTGGAAAAGGGACTACGACGGTCTCAAAGGCAGAAAAATTGTGCGAGACGATCTTTTTATGTCATGAGAGCAGTAACCGGAGCAATTTGGATGTAAGCATTCTTTTGAAAGAATTGAACGCTCTTATTGTTACAGTTCGTGAAGAAATCCTTTCGAAGCGGTTTGTTCTTTTTTTGTATTCAAAACGTGAAGATTTTGAATATCTGAGAGTCGAATATGAAAGATATGCAAACGCCTCGGATGCATATGTGTTTGTGGCGTCTGTTTCGTGGGGATACAAAGATTATGACGGTTCACTGTATGATCTCAGGAACGATGAGACACCGGAAGGAGTTTACGCAGTTCCTTTTAAAGATATTCAGTACGATCTTCTTCAGCCTGACATAACATTTACTACCGATGCATTTGATAACAGAAATCCTGTCTTTAGCGTTCTTCCTTCCTGCTATACGAAAGCACTAAAGGAATATACTGACAGACTTATATATATACCGCCGTATAAAACGGATGATTTTGATAAAACACATGCCAGAGCATACAAAAATCTTAAGTATTATCTTGCTGTGCCGGGAGTAATAAGATGTGATGAGATACACGTATGGTCTTCGCAGATAAGAGATACATATATAGAAAAACTGACAGAATTTGCAGGAGAAGAAAAAAGAGACTTATGGAGCGATAAGATAAAAGTAAAAAACGATGAGAATGAAGTTATAAAAAAAGAAGAAAAGGAAAAACATCTTCTTGTTTTCTTCGA
>JAILEQ010000011.1 GCA_024687305.1 Lachnospiraceae bacterium
AAACAGTGGATAAACTTGAAAAAGGGGTTTATATATTTGGGCATTCCCATATACAGTGTTCTTATTCGGATAAGGATAAAGGCATATATTTGATCAATCCCGGATCATGCGGTTTGCCTCTTGACGGGATCAGGGACAGCATCCCATATACTATATTGGAGATCGGCAATGACGGGCAGGTTTCTTTTGAAGAAAAAAGAGTTCCCTTCAATAAAGAAAGATATATTAACGAAGTAATGCTTACGAGCCAGTTCAAAGAAGCAAATGTATGGAGTCGCGTGATTTTTTATGAGCTGAGTACGGCGCTGGAGCATATGCACTTCTTTCTCGCTTTTGTTGAGCAATATGCCAAGGATATCGGAGATGATGTAAGGCCCTATTCTTTGGAAACGTGGGAAAGCGCATTTAAATTGTGGAAACTTTCAACAAGTGCCAAAAAGATTACTGTCGGACAAAGCGGGGCCGATGTTTTTGAACTGGAAGATTCGAGGATATTAAAACACGTTGTCCGCAACAGGATTGTTAACGGAATGTTCGATACTTATGTCAGGGAAGCGATGTTTTACAAAGCCGAATGTCCCAAGACATATCTGCCGGATGTTAATGATATAGAGATTTCACAAAATGAGATCATTCTCGTTATGAAAAAGTATGAAAGCCAGAAAAGATCCGATCTTAATGACGAATTGTTGAGTAAGATCGCAAGCGTTTTGGCAAGCATACATTCAAGTCCCGTCCCCGATTTTTTGAAAGACGAGAAGCAGGAGCCTGTGGTTTTGTCAAAAGATGACATCACCGAATGTGTAAAAGGATGGCACTGTGTCTTGGACGAGCATCCGGGTGAATTCGACGGTTCTTGGATCGATGCCATAGCGCAAAACATAAATGATCTGATCGGCTGGCACGAATCAGAGAAAAAGGTATTGTCTCACGGAGACTTTCATTGGGATAATATTTTGACCGACGAAAACGGGAGACTGATAGTCTGCGACTGGCAGGGAGTTTCTTTGCACGGTGCATCCGATGATCTGAGCTTTTTCCTCAGCAGATTGAGCGGAGATGGGATATGTGCGGACAGCTATAACTTTTTGAAGCATTACGCAAGCGAATACAACAGACTGACCGGCGAGAGTATAGAGGTCGGCGAACTTGAGCGCCACATCAGAGTCGCAAATGTATATACTTCATTCAGGTATTGGCACATGTATTTACATGGCAACGATACAAACAGAGTTCGAGATGTATACGAAAAGATGGTAAAGGACTATCGGGCGATGAGCCATACTAACCCCGGTGAGGAAGTAGTTGAAAGCGAAAGACTCATAATGAGGCGGTTAAGGCCCGAAGACTATAAAGCCATGGCGGCATGGGATATGGATGAGAGAGTGTATAAGTATTTGATGAGCTCTGCGTGCAAGACCCCTGAAGAACCGCTTGTATGGCTTCCCAAGAAAGATCCGAAATCGAAGATAAATATACTGATGCTTGTAATGGATAAAGAAGACGGACATGCAGTAGGCACATATGCGTTAAACCATGTTGTTGAACGGGATGTATGGACGGTGTCTTATGTGAATCGATTTGATGACTGGGGAAAGGGCTATGCGACAGAGGGAATGAAAGCTTTAATGGACCATGCCGTCAAAGTCTATGGAGCACGTTCTTTTGAAGGAGAGTGTGCGAAAGAAAACGTTGGAAGCGCCAAAGTCTTGCAAAAACTGGGAATGGTTTACGATCATAGTTCATCGTATTCCAAGAATGACGGAAGTGCCACTTTTGAATCCGATATTTATGTTCTTGAAATTGAGAAATGACAATTGTTGTTCGGTCTGATATAAGAGATTGCATTTAGCGTACGGTATTTTGCAACAACTGTACATCAATGTGGAAACATATCGTTTGCCATGATAAACTTCCGATAAATCGGAGGAATTTCAATGAAGAATAATTGGATGTCAACAAAATATCTGGCAGTGTTCTTTTCTCTTACTCTTGCATGGACCTGGATATGCGGATTCATTCCCGTAATATGCGGATTGACAGGAACTGGGGCAGGAACGTTTATTTTCTATTTCGGAGGGGGTGCCCCCTCGGTAGTTGCTTTGTTTACGGTCTTTTTGACATATCCAAAGGACAAACGGACCGACTATTTTAGACGGTGTTTCAGCCTAAACCAGGCCGGATGGAAATGGACTTTAATTACGATCGCAGTATTCACGGCATTATCTGCGATAAGTATAGTTGTAGGCGTAAACCTGCTTGGATTCGACATGCCGACGATGGACTATATTAAAGCGATCGCTGCGAATCCTCTGAACATACTGCTCGTTTTATTGCTTTCACTTATCTCGGGTCCGCTCAACGAGGAGTTCGGATGGAGAGGCTATGCACTTGACAGGCTTCTTTTAAAGTTCGGGTTTATAAAGGGCTCTCTGATACTCGGATTTATTTGGGCAATATGGCATCTTCCGTGGTATTTTACCCCCGGTCAGGCACAGTACAATCTGCTAAGAGATAATGTATTTCATGCTGTAATGTTCGTTCCAAGCGTTATGCTGTTAAGTGTCTTTGTCTCTTTTGTCTATGTTAATACAAAGCGCAGCATTCTCGCGGGGGCCATGGTACATATGCTCAGTAATCTGATCGGAAGTCAATTATTGTCTTCATATACGACTGAGATAAGCATGTTGATAAGATACACGAATATGCTGTTCTTTTTGGGCATAACTGTCTATGCGATCCGTTCGCGTGCGTTTAAGGCGGAGACTGCGGCAGTTATTGAAACTATTAGGCAGCAAGGTACAAAGAAAAAATGCTGATAGTATCTAAAAAAGTAGAGGGTAAACCTCTCACAGTGACAATCGAATATCCGGAATACACAGAGTCAGTAAAAAATCTTGTGAGTAAGATCAAGAGTCTCGATGTCAGTTTTAATGCCGTCGCAGATGGCAAACAGATGAAGATCTCAATCTCGGACGTGTACTATATTGAGAACGTTGACAGGAGACTTTTTCTTTATACCCAAAAGGATGTTTACAGGCTTAGTGCATCGATGACAGATATAGATGAGATTACGAAAGAATCGGATATTGTGAGGATTTCGCGAAACTGTGTTATGAACACATCGCATCTGGCTGAGATCAGGCAGCTAAAGAACAGCCACCTTGAGGCAACTCTTGATAATGATGAGAAGCTTATAGTTTCGCGAAAATATCTTCACGATATAAAAAGGAGGTTCTAAAATGCCTGTAAAAAAGATATTACAAGAGACATGCATTCTTGCGGCGCTTATGATACTAGCAGTGTTTGTCTGCTCAATAATCTGGTCGGGTGTAACAGCGGAGATAGAGCTTGTGCTTTTGTTATTCGGACTGGCACTCATCATAACGGTTGTGAACTACTTATTCGATGAGTTTCTGACTTTATCGATCATTGTAAGTTACATCACGAAATATATAGTTTTCACGGGAATCGTGATGCTGATGGGGTTTATAGCCGGGTGGTTCTATCCAAGTAACTTCTGGATGGCTTTTATCTATGTGGGCATTGTTTTCGCTCTTGCATATGCAATAGATGCCTTCAGAGTACGGATGGATATCAGATATATCAATGAACATATCAGAAAAAATCGGGTTAACCTTTCTTGATCGGATATAGTATTTTGGTTAGGAATCTTTCCGGCTGGTTGCCGAGTGCGGTAGGCCCTTCCAGCCAGATAAGACGAAGCGGTCCCGTTATAGTTATATGGTTCTCTTTAATATAATCCTCTAATTGTTTCAAGGGTGTCAGCAATTCTTCATATGGGCCGCGAAATGCCAAACCCACAGCAGCAGTCTCTTCCAGAACATATCGATTTGGTCCGTCATAATCATCATCCATAGACACCAGATTTAAAAAAGTGTATCCCTCAAGACTCCTTTCAAGTAGCAATGACATAATGGAAGGCTTGTCGGTATTATTAACATGACTTTCATTTGTGCTGACGGCTTGAATGAATGTGCGCCTGAACTCATCGGCAATTTCGGAAAAGCTGTCGCTTTGGGCTTTGCCGGCGTAGAATACCTGTTTTGGCAACACTGTAAATTCTATTTTAGATGCAGGACTTTTCTTATTGTTTTGTTTACGCTGCTTTAATTCACTTATCCTGTCGTCAAGCTGGTTGCGGAGAGTTTCGAATCTTTTGATATAGATATCAATTTTTGAAGAGTCATTAAAGTAATCGTTGATCTCTGTGAGTGATAACCCCAGACCCTGCAGTGTCTTCAGAATATTGATTTTCCTGACATCCTCAAGAGTGTAATATCTGAATCCGCTTTGTTTGTTTTTAACGATAGGTGATATTATGCCTGCTTCTTCATATACCAGGAGCGCTTTTCTGGTCACATCACAGATCTTTGTCATTTCTCCGATCTTATACAGGGTATTAGGCCCATCTTTATTTATTTTGTCCCATTGCTCGTATGAAGCATTTTTATTCATTTTAATCCTCTTTCAAAAAGGTATTGACTTGACCCTTAAGGTACGAATTATACTTCTATTATAGGAAGACTATATCAATCATGCAACGCTAAATTATTCGTTGCTATCAGACCATCTGAGGGCATATTAAAATAAACAGGAGGCACAGGGGAATGAAAAAAAGAGTTTTTAAACGTATGGGAAGTCTCGCCGTAGCGGGAATGATGTTTGTTTGCTATCCGCTTGCTGCATCGGCGTCGCAATATGATATCAGTCAAGGCAATATCAGTGTTTTGGCATCATTCGAAAATGGTCAGACTAAGTACAAAGTAAACGGCAACGACGTTGATGGCACCGAAATCGAGATCACCGGTTACAATGGCAGAAATGGTGTTTATCATTATGTTGAAATTACGAGTGGAGACGGTGCAAGTGCGCTCATCAGATTCAAAGATCTTTATATCGATAACAGTACTGTTGATGATGGGTTTGCGGTGATTACCGGAGGTGACGGAAAAGTAGAGATTGAGCTTGACGGTGACAATACATTAAAAGCCGGCGATAATCGTGCAGGCTTGCAAAAAGAAAACGCAGGGCTTCTCGTAATAAAAGATGCTGACGGTACGGCAGGAAAACTAGCTGCTACAGGCGGAAGCAGAGGAGCCGGAATCGGCGGTGGAGATGATCAATCGGTCGATAATATAGTCATAGAAGGCGGAACGATAACTGCAACAGGCGGAAACCACGGAGCCGGAATCGGCGGCGGATATAACGGAAGTGGAACTGTAACGATAAGCCGGGGGACGGTTGAGGCAACAGGCGGAAACTTCGGGGTCGGAATCGGTGGCGGAATCTACGGAAGTGGAACAGTAACCATAAACGGAGGTGATGTTACTGCAACAGGCGGAGACCACGGAGCCGGAATCGGCGGTGGAATAAGCGGAAGTGGAACAGTAACCATAAGTGGAGGTAATGTTGCTGCAATTGGCGGAGCATGTGGAGCCGGAATCGGTGGCGATTCAGTATCAAACGGTTTAACGATCACTGTAAGCGGTCCGGCAAATGTTTCTGCGTGTGGCGGTGATGAAGGTGGATTATGGAACCTTGGCCCCGGTGCTGCTATAGGCGAAGGCGGAAAAAATGGTGATTTGGGTCGTGTTCAGGGCGATACTGTAACTCCCGATGTTTCGGGCCTTTATACGACGGGAAGCGTTACTACTTATGCTGTAGGAACACCTTTAGATGCTATTAAACAAGGGACTTCTTCTGGCACCACAATAGTAGGAACAGTGCCCGATCCCAACGCCAATACAAATACAACGACGCCCGAGGAACCCAAGGCAAATGAGCCGAAGGCGGAAGAGCCTAAAAAAGAAGAGCCCAAAGGAGAAGAGCCTGAAACAGAGGAACCTCCGGTATACACCGAGCGCTCATGCATCGCTGATGTAGATGTTGCAGCCCTTGTCGGAGCACTTCTTAGCAGCAATGCTTCGGCAACGACTCTTGATATTGATTTTGAGGATAATATCTGCCTTTCACCCGAGATTATGACGGCATTGTTTGCGGATAACAGAGTGGCAAAGAATTGTTTCTTTTGGCATAAAGGCAAGAGATACGTTCTTCATATCGGTGCAGTGAACAAGCAGTCGGCATTATACACAGAAGATTTCGCGGAACTTGCCGAAGAACCCGACGGTCTCGCAGGCTTCATGATGATGGCAAAGATCTTCGCAAACCTTGGCGTAACGTTAAATGAAATACAGGAATAGATTTGAACCTGCTTCTCGCGAGTGGCATGTTTTGCTCCAAAAAGCTCTGTGTAGTATAAAATAGCTGTTATGGGTGTTTTGATACTACGAAAATCGGAAATATCGGCCGCTTATAGACGGGAAAAAAGGCTTAGCGTAGTATCAAATTC
>JAILEQ010000089.1 GCA_024687305.1 Lachnospiraceae bacterium
GGACAAAGAAAAAGCTCTCGAAGCCCTTTTACTTCCCATGGTGTTTATCGGAATGTTTCTTTTCCACATCGTCTGGGAGGCCAAATCACAGTATGCTTTTTTGGGGATCGTGTTCATGCTGCCCGTTAGCGTTTTAGGCTATGTAAAGCTGCCCGATTCTATTAAGAGATTAAAGAAAAAAGAAAACCCGGAATCGGAAGATCCCGGGGAATTCGATAAAGTTCTTTCTATCATTAAAATATTGGCCGTGGCTTTGACCGTTTTATTGATCGTAATAGTTTCAATCAAAGGTCTGAACTTTGGACTCATAAGAGACAACTACGATTTTGCCGAATATATAAACGAAAACTTCGGCTGATCTTAGGCGTTCTTTCTACACTCGTTTATCAGTTTCATGATAGTAAGAGTAGGCTGCATCTGATCGGATTTGTTCATTGCGTCGATGTATTTCTGACGGTTTGCGTATAACTCCGACAAAGTGTTCATAAAACTCTTTTCATCAAGTTCTTCTTCGTGAAGCACCAAAGAAAATCCCTGTTTTTCAAATGAAGCTGCGTTAAGAAGCTGGTCGCCTCTGCTGGTTGTGGCGGGAAGAGGGATCAAAAGATTGGGCTTTCTTAAAGCAAGAAGTTCACAGATGGAATTGGCTCCGGCTCTTGAAACCACAACATCGCACAAAGCAAATACATCTTTAAGGTCTTCTTTCAAAAATTCAAACTGTGCATATCCGGGCTGATTTAAGAGGAGATTGTCCATCTTTTCTTTACCGCATATGTGAATGATATTATAGACGTCAAGCAATTTGGTAAGGGTGGAGCGAACAATCTTATTAATGCTTCCGGCACCCTGACTTCCGCCTATTATCAAAACAACAGGCTTGTCATCCGTAAATTTGCAAAGTTCCTTGGCTTTCGATCTGTTACCTTCGGTAAGTTCGCTTCTTATCGGGGTACCGGTAAGAACGCTCTTGTTTTCCGGAATGTATTGCATTGTCTCGGGGAAATTGCAGCATACTTTTGTGGCTACCGGGATACAAAGCTTGTTGGCAAGTCCGGGTGTGATATCCGATTCATGTATTATGCACGGAATCTTGAGAGTCGAAGCAGCCCTTACAACGGGGACACTTACAAAACCGCCTTTAGAAAAGATGATGTCGGGTTTAACGGTTTTAAGTATTCTTCTGGCTTCGGCGTAGCCTTTTATGATTCTGAAAGGGTCACTGAAATTTTTTGGATCGAGATATCTTCTAAATTTTCCGGTCGATACGCCATAGTAAGGAATGTTGAAATCGGATATGAGTTTTTTCTCAATGCCGTCGTATGAACCGATATAAGTGATATCATATCCTTCTTTCTTAAGTTCCGGTATTAAGGCGAGATTCGGGGTAACATGCCCCGCGGTACCGCCGCCCGTTAAAACAATCTTTTTGCTCATTTTTTAAACTGCCTTATTTTTATAATCTTTAAGTGCCTGTGCAAGCTGATCGGGGCATGAAGTCGGTCTGGGTCCGCAGGTGATCCCGCTGAGTCTTTCGATAGCTTCGTCAACACTCATACCTTTTATAAGGGCATTGAGTCCCTTATGGTTACCGTCGCATCCGCCGGTAAATTTTACATTTTTGACTTTGCCGTCTTCTACTTCAAAATCGATGTCTACGGCACAGATTCCTTTGGGTGTGTAATGCATATCATACCTCCTTATATGTTGAAAAGCTTTGCATATGCCTTGAGCGCTCCGTCGGTATTGCCTGCAAGAACTTTCTTTGCAAGCACTTTACCAAGCTGTACGCCTTCCTGATCGAAACTGTTCAAATTCCAGATAAAGCCCTGGAACATTACTTTATTCTCGAAGTGAGCAAGTATCGCACCGAGAGCTTCGGGAGTAAGTCTGTCTCCTACGATAACGCTTGAAGGACGGTTTCCTTCGAAATATTTATTGCGGTTTTCGTCGTCTTTACCGCATGCGAAGGCCATGATCTGAGCAACCACATTAGCGGAAAGCTTCTGTTGGCTGGTGCTGTTTTCGATCACAACATCGTTTTCGGTCTGATTGTTCTTAAATCCGATAAACTGGAGCGGGATGATATCGGTTCCCTGATGTAACAACTGGTAGAAAGAATGCTGTCCGTTTGTGCCGGGTTCACCGAAGATAACGGGGCCTGTTTTGTAGGAAACGGGTTCGCCTGTGCGGTTTACACTCTTTCCGTTCGATTCCATGTCAAGCTGCTGAAGATGAGCGGGGAAACGTGAAAGTGCCTGTGAGTAAGGCAAAACAGCTGTTGTTCCCATATCGAGAACGTTTCTTTCGTAAACGCCGATGAGTGCATCGAGCATTGCAGGGTTTTTGAATATGTCTTTGTTCTTGGAAAGTTTGTCTTCTTCAGCTGCGCCGTTTAAGAAGCGAGCGAATATTTCGGGTCCGAAGGCAAGTGATAAAACCGCACCGCCGACGGATGAAGTTGACGAATAACGTCCGCCGATGAAATCATCCATAAAGAAAGCCGCAAGATAATCGCTGCTCTTTGCAAGGGGTGATGTTTCGCTCGTTACGGCGATCATGTGCTTGGAAGCGTCAAGACCTGCCTTCTTTAAAGCATCCTTAACGAATGATTCGTTTGTCAAAGTCTCAAGAGTGGTACCCGATTTGGAAACGAGGATGAAGATCGAATGTTCAACATCGATACCGTTAAGAACGCCTGTTGCATCATCGGGATCGACATTACTGATAAATCTGGCTTCCATCTTAAAGAAGCCGTTCTTCTTTGCCCAGTTCTCAAGACTTAAATACATGGCGCGGGGACCCAGATCCGATCCGCCGATACCAATCTGTACGGCTGTGGTGAACTTCTCGCCTTTCTCGTTTACGATCTCGCCGTTATGTACTTTGTTTGCAAAATCTGCAATCATTTTCTGCTGAGAAACATAGAATTCTCTCTTGTTTACGCCGTCGATCACAACATCGTTACCAAGCTGGCCTCTGGTGAGCTGATGAAGAACACGTCTCTTTTCACCGGTATTGATTATCGCACCGTTGTAAAGCTCTGCATATTTTTCGGTAAGTTCTGCTTCATCGGCGAGTTTCTGTAAAGCAGAAAGAACGGAATCGTCAACAGCCTTTGAAGCAAAGTTGTAAACAAGATCTCCGGACATTTTAACACTGTATTTTTCCACTCTTTTCGCACCGTTCTCACCTGCTAAAGCGTCCTTTACAACAACTTTTTTGAGGCTTGAAAGCTCTTTAAAAGCATTAAGTTCATTAAGATTTTTAAATGTAGCCATTATTATTCCTTCCTTTTAAACAAATGAAAATAGCAAAACAATTTTTCACACCTCAATATACTAAAACCGAGAAAATTTTTCAACAAACAAATGACCTAAGTACCATATTGTGATAAAGTATTATTATCTGTAACTGTGCGTTATTAAAGAAACGATATAATAACAAAGAATATGCATTTTTTGCAGAGGAATTTGTTATGAAGTATTCAGACGGAAAAGATTACAAAGTCATAGCCCTATGTGTGGCTAAGTTTGATGAAGCCGATCAAACGGAGATTTTGCAGAACTTAAACAGAATATGTAAAAAGAACAATTATAAGATATTTGTTTTTGCCACAACCGTTGATTTTTACGTTAAGAACAAAAATGACCGGGGCGAAGAAAAAATATTTGATCTTATGGATCCTTCTCGATTTGATGCAGTGGTAATCGTGGGAACATCTTTTAAGGCATTCGGACCGGCCGAGAGGATTGCAAAGAGAACTTTAGACTGCAATGTACCTTGCATCTCTTTAGTGCGTCCCATTGAGGGATGCATCAACGTAAGATACAGATTTTCAGACGGATTTGAAAAGGTAGTCCGTCATATGGTTGAGTATCATAAACCAAAACATATAAACTTTATTGCCGGTATGCGCGAAAATTACTTTTCGGAAGAACGTCTTGGCATATTCAGGAAAGTTCTTACGGAAAATAATATCCCGATCGAAGAAGACAGGATTGACTACGGCGGATTCTGGGAAGGTCCCACTTCTGCGGTCATGGACAGATTTCTTGCTTCTAATAAACCTATTGACTGCATCATATGTTCAAACGACCTTATGGCCATGGAAGCGTGCAGAAAACTTTCCGAAGCCGGATTGAGAGTTCCGGAGGATGTTCTGGTCTCGGGCTTTGACGGAATGGAGCTCGAAAGATATCACTATCCCAGACTTTGTACGGCTGAAACGGTCAAGGAAGATCTTCTGGAAAAGACAGGGGAGATACTTGAAGATATTTTTGCCGGAAAACAGGTTGAAGACGATTACAAGATCGATATAACTTTCAGAGCCGGTCAGTCTTGCGGCTGCAGCAAGTACAACTATTCCGACGAGCAGGTGGCCAGTCTGGGAAACAAAATGTTTCTGGCAAACAAGCATGAAAGACAGCTTATTTCAAAGGTTGAGCAGATGTATTCTAAGGTGTCTGTCATCGGCAATGCCGGAGATATGTTTTCCATCTGGGGCGAATTTTTGTACTTTTTTAAAGATTTTTGCGGCGGAGATCTTGCGCTTGCTTTCAATACCGATTTTTTGAACGACAGAATGGAGATATGGCCCAACATACGTCCCATCGAAATGACCGAAGAACATCATTACTATACCGATGAGCTTCAGGTACCGCTGTGCTATTTTAACGGCAGCCTTTTAACGCCGCTAAGTATCGAAAGAAGGAATCTTATCCCCCGGATCGATGATTTTCTTTCAAAGGATAACGTTGTCATGTTCCTTCCCATGCTTGTCCAGCAGAGCACGGTAGGCTATATGGTAACGGGTTTTGAACCTGAGAATTTTGAGTATTTTATGTTGAATGCCGTTCTTATGAACTACAGACAGGTCATCGAGATGCATAAATACAGAATAGATATGCAGAACCTTTACAGCACCGATCAGCTTACAAAGCTTCTTAACCGTAAAGGATTCTATCGTCATATGGAAAGCATTGTCGATTACGCAATAAAACAAAACCAGGATCTGGCTGTTATCTCTATCGACATGAACTGGCTTAAGCAGACTAATGACACTTACGGTCACAAGGAAGGCGATTTTGCCCTTTCCTATATAAGCAGAACAATGGAAGAAGTCATGAACGGACACGGAGTGTGCACAAGATTCGGCGGTGATGAGTTTGCGATCGCTTTTTCCGATCCGAAAGCGGACGAACTGTCAAAGAGTATCATGAGTGAGATAGACAGAAGATTAAATGATTTCAATGCCGCTCATGAAAAGCCGTATCCTTTGTCGGTCAGTATGGGATATGTCGTTAAAAGTCCTTTACAGTTCACAAATCTGGAAACTTATATCGTGGAAGCCGACAGAAAAATGTACACTGAGAAGTTCAAATTTAAAGAAGAAAACACTTGGGAAGAAAGTCAAGGGAATAAGATTGGGTAAGATAGTTTATATAATGGGTAAAAGTTCAACGGGGAAAGATACGGTCTTTAAAGCACTTCTTAAGGACAGTCCTTTTAATTTCAAGACGATAGTATCTTACACCACAAGACCTATTCGCGAAGGTGAAAAGAACGGAAACGAGTATTTTTTTACCGATGAAAAAGGTTTTAACGAGCTTGTCGCATCGGGGAAGGTCATCGAAGAGAGAAGCTACGATACCTGTCACGGATTGTGGCGATATTTTACCGTAGCAGACGAGAACATAGATCTTAAAAGTAACAATTATATAACGATCGGAACGCTTGAGTCGTATAAGAAGGTAAGAGATTATTTCGGAAAGGACAAAGTCGTTCCCGTTCTTATAGAACTGGATGACGGTATGAGGCTCACCAGAGCGTTAAACCGTGAAAAAAAGCAGGCTCATCCAAAATACGAGGAGATGTGCAGAAGATTTCTCGCAGACTCGAAAGACTATGACGATGAGCTTATAAAAAAGGCAAAGATAAAGAAGCAATTTAAAAACGATGAACTTAAACTTTGTTTAAGCGAGATCAAGAAGTATCTTACCATTGAACTGGCTTAGAGTTTGTTTCGGAGGCAAAAAGTGGACGTTAAGATAACTCAGCTTACGCAGGCACAGCCCATACCGGAAGCGCAGAAAGTCACCGAAGCCAACGGTGATTTCAAATTTATGCTCATGAGCAGGGTAAGCGATACAGATCTTCAGGCACATCTTACCGCTCTCATGGAAGAGATCACGATGCAGGGCGAGCGCATTTCCAAGAAAAAAGACATTAAGGATATGCGGAAATACAGAAGTCTCATCAAAGAGTTCATGAACGAGGTTGTTTCAAGATCTCACTCGTTTTCAAGAGAGAACTTTCTTGACAGAAAAGGCCGTCACAGAGTCTACGGGATAATAAGACTGGTCGACGAAACGCTCGATGAGTTGGCCAAAGAACTTGTGAAAGAAGAAAAAGACAATCTTACGATCCTTCAAAAGATCGGAGACATCAGAGGTCTTATACTGGATATATTTACGTGATAAAGAAACATTCGGAGCGTCAGTCGCTAATTCAAACCGGATGCATGCACAGGAGTATAAATGCCTGATTTTAACGATATAGTCGGACAGGAGGCCATAAAGAAGCATTTAAGCGCGGCAGCGGAACAGGACAAGATCTCCCACGCTTATATAATCTGCGGTGAACGTTACAGCGGCAAGGAATTCATTGCGAAGATCTTTGCGGCTTCTTTGCTTTGCTCATCTTCGGAAAACAAACCTTGCGGAGAGTGTCCCGATTGTATAAAGGCTTTTTCGGGCAATCATACCGACATAATAAAGGTTACTCACGATAAGCCCGGCGTTATCGGAGTCGATGACATAAGGGAGCAGATAAACGGAACCGTTCAGATAAAGCCCTTTGGAGGCAAAAGAAAAATATACATCATGAACGAGGCGGAAAAGATGAATCCGCAGGCACAAAACGCTCTTTTAAAAACGCTTGAGGAGCCTCCCGAGTACACAGTGATCATCTTGCTTACTTCAAATCTCGAAGAGCTTCTTCCTACCATAAGGAGCAGAGCGGTAGTGCTTAACATGCGCCCCGTAAAAGACAAAGAAGTTAAGAAGTTTCTGATGGAAAATGTCGGCATCCCCGATTACAAAGCCGACATATGCGTGGCTTATGCAAGGGGAAATGTGGGAAAAGCAAAACTTCTTGCCAACAATGAGGAGTTTGACAATATACGTGACGATGCCATGCACCTTATGAAATATGTTAAGGAAATGGAGATCCCCGAGCTCATGTCGGCCGTTAAAAAGGCAATGGAGTACAAGCTTGAGATAAACGATTATCTTGATATATTAACCGTCTGGTACAGGGATGTTTTGATGTTTAAAGCCACAACGGATGCAAACAACTTGATTTTCAGAGACGAGATACAGTATATTAGGAAAGTGGCGGATCTAAGTTCCTATGAGAACATACAGGACGTGATCGATGCTCTCGACAAAGCAAAGAAACGTCTTTTGGCCAACGTAAATTTTGAACTGACTATGGAACTGTTGTTCCTTACCATGAAAGAAAAACTTGCCTGATCATTGGAGATAAAAAGATGACAAAAGTAATAGGAGTTCGTTTCAGAGAAGCAGGTAAAGTATATTACTTTGCTCCCGGCGACCTTGATATTAAAAGAGAACAGCACGTTATCGTTGAGACTGCCAGAGGACTCGAGTACGGAACCGTAGTACTCGGTGTCAGTGAAGTCGAAGACGATAAAGTCGTTCAGCCGTTAAAGAATGTTATAAGAATGGCAACCGAGGAAGATGACAAAAAGGAAGCCGACAACAGAAGAAAGGAAGAAGAAGCCGTTCCGATCTGTCGTGAGAAGATCGAAAAGCGCAATCTTCCCATGAAACTAATAAACGCAGAGTATACCTTCGATAACAGTAAGATATTATTCTACTATTTCAGTGACGGAAGAGTCGATTTCAGAGAGCTTGTTAAAGATCTTGCGGCTGTATTCCATACACGTATCGAGATGAGACAGGTCGGTGTAAGAGATGAGGCAAAGCTTCGCGGAGGCATAGGTATATGCGGACGTGCTCTTTGCTGTAACACCTATATGGCCGACTTTACTCCCGTATCGATCAAGATGGCAAAAGAGCAGAACCTTTCTCTTAACGCCACCAAGATATCGGGTGTATGCGGCAGACTTATGTGCTGTCTTAAAAACGAAGAAGACACTTACGAGGAGTTAAACAGGAATCTTCCCAACAATGGCGATGAAGTGACCGTTATCGCGACCGGACAAAAAGGACAGGTACAAAGCGTTAATGTGTTAAGACAGATCGTAAAGGTAATTGTCGAGGAAAACGATGAAAAAGAACTTCTCGAATTCAAACCCGAAGAATTAAGGTTTAAGAGACGTAAATATAAGAAAGTAGAACTTACCAAAGAAGAAAAAGAAGCTCTTGCAGACCTTGAAAAAGGCGAAGACGGATCGAAGATCGATGACTGATATCGTACTTAAGGAAAATGAACGGATTGACGATTTAGAGCGTAACAACTTAAAGATCATTCAGGATACAAAGCGGTTTTGTTTCGGGATGGATGCGGTCTTATTGACCGGGTTTGTTAAGCTTAAGGCAAATGCAGACGTTCTTGATATGGGCACCGGAACAGGAATAATACCGATCCTTTTAAGCGCAAAAACAGAGGCAAAGTCCTTCACTGCGCTTGAGATTCAGGAGGATTCCGCCGACATGGCAAGAAGAAGTGTTGAGCTGAACGATCTTACCGATAGGATAAAGATTGTTAAAGGTGATATAAAAGAGGCGAGTGTTCTTTTTGCCAAAGCGTCTTTTGACGCGGTGACATGCAATCCGCCTTACATGATAGCCAAGCACGGTCTTAACAATCCGGGTGATGCGAAAAACATTGCCCGCCATGAAGTACTGTGCACTTTGGAAGACGTTGTGTCTAATGCGGCGGATGTTCTTAAGCCCGGCGGAAAGTTCTTTATGGTTCACAGACCTTTCAGACTTTCCGAGATAATGGTCCTTCTTTCGAAATATAAGCTTGAACCCAAAAGGATGCAGCTTGTGTATCCTTATGTAGATAAAGAGCCCAATATGGTGCTCATAGAAGCCGTAAGAGGAGGCAAAAGCAGGCTTACGGTAGAAAAACCGATAATCGTATACAAAGAACCCGGAGTGTATACCGACGAAATTTACGATATATATGGTTATTGACAAACATTACTGCAAATCCTATACTTTGCTTGAATCAACGAATTCACTTTATACTTTTTATTCTGTTAAGGAGATTTTCTTATGCTTGAAAAAATAGTCGACATTATTAGGGAACAGTTAAACATCGACGATATCGACATTAACGAGGATACTTCTTTTAAAGACGATCTTGGAGTTGATTCGCTCGATTTATTGGAGCTGGTTATGGCTTTTGAGGAGGAGTACAACATCGAACTCAATCCGGAAGAGCTGGAGGGTATTTCCACAGTAGGCGATATCATGGAATTCATTAAGAAATATACTGATCAGTAAAGAACACCGACAAGGGCTCCGACACTACGTCGGAGCCGTTTTTTTCCTTTTGGGGAAATCTTTATAATAGTCTGATGATTTGGAGGAATTATGTACAACGATCTTTTTTCGATAGGACCCGTTACGGTTCACAGTTATGGATTATTTACCGCAATAGGTTTGATCGCGGCTATACTTCTTGCAAGCGCAAGAGCTAAAAAGCGTGGGATGAGTGAAGATATATGTTACGGAATACTGTTTTCGGGTGTCATCTTCGGTTATTTTTGCTCAAAGCTCACTTATGTCTGCGTGGAATGGGATTCTTTCATCAAAGATCCCAAACTTTTCCTTTCGCAGAGCGGGTTTGTGGTAATAGGCGGTCTTGCCGGAGGCGTTTTGGCAGCCTGGGTATACTGTCGCATAAAGAAAGTTAAATTCATCGATTATTTCGATCTTTGCATGCCTTCCGTCGCCATAGCTCAGGGCTTTGGACGTATAGGATGTTTCATGGCAGGCTGCTGTTACGGAAAAGAGACGGATTCTCCGATCGGCATCGCGTTCACACATTCAAACTTTGCACCCAACAATGTGCCGCTCATTCCCACACAGCTCATTTCATCGGCCGCAAATTTCCTTAATATGGCGCTCCTTCTTTTTATCGCAAAGAAGGCTAAGAAGAAAGGCCTGGTGGCAGCAGTATACATGCTCACTTACAGTGTCGGAAGATTTTTGATAGAGTATTTAAGAAACGATGAAAGAGGTGTTATCGGTCCTTTTTCGACATCTCAGTTTTTCAGTCTGATCATATTTGTTGTCGGAATTCTTTTCTTCGTACTTGTGCTTTTAAAGGGCGAAGCTGTTGAACCTTATGCAACAGAGGAAAAAGAAACCGTTACCGACAAGGAGAGCAATGAAGAGGTATAAACGAAGCGACGATACTTCATATGCACTCGGGATCACGCTTACGTTTGAACTGTTGATAAACACTCCGGGTCAGGCCAAACGCGTTTATGTTCATTCCGATTTTGAGAGAGGCGAAACTTTTGACAGGCTTTCGTCGCTTTGTGATGCAAACAAAGTCGAAATGGTTTTTTCCGACAAGCCTTTTAATATACTTTCGCAAAAAGAAAACTGTTACGTTATCGGAGAGTTTTCAAAGAAATATTCGACTCTTGACAAGACCGCATCGCATATCGTTTTAAACAATCCTTCAAATGCGGGCAATCTTGGGACCATCATGCGAAGCGCCGCAGGATTTGGGATAGTGGATCTGGCGATAATAAGGCCTGCTGCGGATCCGTTCGATCCCAAAACAGTCCGTTCTTCAATGGGCTCCATTTTCAGACTTAACATCGAAGAATTTGATTCTTTTGATGAATATATGGGTAAAGCGGGTCAAAGAAACGTTTACCCCTTTATGCTTAAAGCAAAAAAGAAACTTAACGAAACCGAATTTGCAAAACCCTTCTCACTCGTTTTCGGAAACGAGGCAACGGGTCTTGACGATTCATTCTTATCGGTCGGAACAAGCGTGATCATAGCGCATTCCGATCGCATCGACAGTTTAAATCTTCCGATCGCGGCAAGTATAGCAATGTACGAAGCCACAAAATCATCAGACTTTTAACTTAAAAAACATGGTATAATATTATTTACGGCGAAACTTATTTTAGTAAAACGATTTATCATATAAAGAAAGAAACAAAACAGGAGGAAAACATGGGTTACACAAACGACGAGATCAAGAAGATCATTGAGGAAGGAAAAGCGGTACTCGGTATTGAGTTTGGCTCGACACGTATCAAAGCGGTACTTAACGATGACAACAACAATCCCATCGCTTCGGGTTCTTTTGAGTGGGAAAATCATTTGGAAAACGGGATCTGGACCTATCCGCTTTCCGAGATACACGACGGTTTCAGAGCCTGCTATAAAGATCTTATAAAGGACGTTAAGGAAAAATACGCTATCGGTATAAAACGCCTTGCCGCCATGGGTATAAGTGCGATGATGCACGGTTACGTGGTATTTGACAAAAACGATAATCTTCTCGTTCCTTTCAGAACCTGGAGAAATACGATAACCGAAGAAGCCGCTTCAAAACTTACCGATCTTTTTGATTACAACATTCCTCAGCGCTGGAGCATCGCTCATCTTTATCAGGCAATCTTAAACAAGGAACCGCATGTTAAGGATATAGCTTTCCAGACGACTCTCGCAGGATATATTCACTACCGTCTTACCGGTGAAAAAGTGATGGGTGTCGGCGAAGCATCGGGTATGTTCCCCATCGATCCTTCCACAAAGGATTTTGACGCCGTAATGGTTGAGAAATTTGATAAAGTGCTGAAAGATGAGGGAATGCCTTATACGTTAAGACAGATATTCCCCAAGGTACTTGTGGCCGGAGAAAATGCCGGAACGCTTACAAAAGAAGGTGCCGCATTTATTGATGAGAGCGGAGAACTTGAAGCCGGTATTCCGATAGCTCCCTGTGAAGGTGACGCCGGAACGGGTATGGCAGCCACAAATGCCGTAAAAGTGCGCACAGGTAACGTTTCCGCAGGCACAAGCGTATTTGCGATGGTAGTACTTGAAAAGAATCTTTCCAAGGTTTACAGAGAAGTCGATCTCGTTACGACTCCCGCAGGCGATCTTGTCGGAATGATCCACTGCAACAACTGTACTTCGGACCTTAACGCATGGGTTTCTTTGTTCAAGGAGGCACTTGAAAGCTACGGCGTAGAAGTCGACATGACAAAGCTTTTCTCAACGCTTTACAATAAAGCTCTTACGGGTGATGAAAACTGCGGCGGACTGGTTTCTTTCAACTACTATTCCGGAGAAGGCGTAACAAAGTTCGACGAAGGAAGACCGCTGTTTATAAGAGAGCAGAACGCAAAGATGAACCTTGCAAACTTCATGAGAACGCACCTTTACTCCTCTCTTGCAACGTTAAAGATCGGCTGTGATATCATGCTTAAGGATGAAGGTGTCAAGGTAGATTCGATCACCGGTCACGGCGGACTTTTCAAGACAAAAGGTGTCGGTCAGTCGGTTCTTGCTGCTGCACTTAATGCTCCCGTCTCAGTAATGGAGACTGCCGGTGAAGGCGGAGCCTGGGGCATGGCCGTTCTGGCTTCTTACATGGTGCACAAAGAAAACAAAGAGTCTTTGGCAGATTACTTAAACAACAAGGTATTTGCCGACATGAAGGCAGAAACGTTAAATCCCGAACCCGCATTTGTAAAGGGATTTGACGAATATATCGAAAGCTACAAGAAGGCTTTGGCTGTAGAAGAAGCCGCTATCAAAAATACAAAATAAGAGGATCTTAGAATGTTAGAACAGTTAAAAAAGGAAGTATACGAAGCAAATATGATGCTTCCAAAGTATGAGCTCGTTACATTTACGTGGGGAAACGTGAGCGGTATCGACAGAGAATCGGGCCTTTTCGTTATCAAACCTTCGGGTGTCGATTACGATAAACTCACTCCCGACGATATGGTGGTAATGAACCTTAACGGAGAAAAGGTCGAGGGACGTTACAAACCTTCATCGGACACGCCCACACACCTTGAACTTTACAAGGCCTGTCCCGAAATCGGAGGAGTTGTGCATACTCATTCTTCCTATGCAACAAGCTGGGCACAGTCGGGACGATCGATCCCCTGCTACGGAACGACGCACGCTGACTATATATATGGAGACGTTCCCTGCTTAAGATGTCTTACAAAAGAAGAGATCGACGATGCTTACGAGAAGAATACGGGACTTCTGATCACCGATTATTTTAAGGATAAGGATTTCATGGCCGTTCCCGCGGTGCTTTGCAAAAATCACGGACCTTTTACATGGGGAAAAGACGCTCACGAAGCCGTACACAACGCAGTGGTATTGGAAGAAGTCGCAAAGATGGCTTTCAGAACGGAACTCATCAATCCCGAAGTAAAACCGGCTCCGCAGGAGTTGCAGGATAAGCACTATCTGAGGAAGCATGGGGCAAATGCGTACTACGGACAGAACTAAGTTCTTTGCGTATTTGTAACATTTTATGATAGACCTATATTTGTATATGTGATACATTTATAAGCGATAAAATCAAAAAACTAAGGAGAAAGCTATGGAAAACCTTGAACTTCGCAAAAAAGCAAATGAAGTTCGTAAAGGTATCGTTACTGCGGTTCATGCGGCAAAAGCCGGTCACCCCGGCGGATCGCTCTCTGCAGCAGATATGTTTACGTTCCTCTATTTTGAAGAAATGAACATCGATCCCAAGAACCCCAAAATGGAGGGAAGAGACCGTTTCGTATTGTCCAAAGGACACACCGCTCCCGGACTTTACTCGGTGCTTGCCAACAGAGGATATTTCCCCGTTGAGGATCTTACAACTTTAAGAAAACTCGGTTCTTACCTTCAGGGACACCCCTGTATGCAGGAAACTCCCGGTGTTGATATGTCATCGGGTTCACTCGGACAGGGTATTTCCGCAGCAGTAGGTATGGCGCTTGCAGGCAAGCTTGACAACAAGGATTACAGAGTTTACACACTTCTTGGTGACGGTGAGATCCAGGAAGGTCAGGTTTGGGAAGCTGCAATGTTCGCAGGTGCAAGAAATCTTGATAACCTCGTAGTTATCGTTGACAACAACGGACTTCAGATCGACGGTAAGATCGAAGACGTTTGCTCTCCTTATCCCATAGATAAGAAGTTTGAAGCATTTAACTTCAACGTGATCAACATTGACGGTCATGATTTCGATCAGATCAGAAATGCGATGAACAACGCTAGAGCTTGCAAAGGCAAGCCCACCGCTATCATCATGAAGACAGTAAAAGGTAAGGGTGTATCCTTCATGGAGAACAGCGCCGGATGGCACGGAAAGGCTCCCAACGATGAAGAGTACGCTACAGCTATGGCGGATCTTGCCGCTATCGATGCACAGTTAAAGGAGGGCAAGTAAGATGGCAGATAAGATCGCTACAAGAGAAAGTTACGGTAATGCGCTCGTTGCATGTGCGGAAGACTTCCCCAATATGGTCGTTCTTGATGCAGACCTTGCAGGCGCAACAAAGACAGGTACATTTAAGAAAGCATATCCCGACAGACATATAGACTGCGGTATCGCAGAGTGTAACATGACAGGCATCGCAGCAGGTCTTGCCACATGCGGAAAGATCCCCTTCGTTTCTTCTTTCGCAATGTTTGCTGCCGGAAGAAACTTCGAGCAGGTTCGTAACGCTATCGGATATCCTCACCTTAACGTAAAGATCGGTGCAACTCATGCAGGTATCACCGTAGGTGAAGACGGTGCAACCCACCAGTGTAACGAAGATATCGCTCTTATGAGAACGATCCCCGGCATGACCGTTATCGTTCCTTCTGATGATATCGAAGCAAAGGCAGCCGTACGTGCGGCACTTGAGATGAACGGTCCCGTTTACTTAAGATTCGGTCGTGCAGCCGTTCCGGTCATCAATGACAAGCCCGGTTACAAGTTCGAGATCGGTAAGGGTGTTCTTTTAAGAGAAGGCACCGACGTTACTATCGTGGCAACCGGTATCTGTGTTGATTCCGCACTTAATGCGGCAGAGATGCTTGCAGCAGACGGTATTTCCGCAGAAGTTATCAACATCCACACCATCAAGCCTCTTGATGAGGACATTGTTGTTAACTCCGCAAAGAAGACCGGCAAGGTCGTTACCGTTGAAGAGCACTCCGTTATCGGCGGTCTCGGATCGGCAGTCTGCGACGCACTCTCAGCTAAATATCCCGTACCCGTAAAGAAGCTTGGTATGCAGGATGTATTCGGTGAATCCGGTTCCGCAAGTCAGCTCGTAGAGAAATACAAACTCGACGGCAAGGGTGTTTACGAAGACGTAAAGGCATTCGTTAAATAAATGATCATATTAGATCCTTTTGAGCACATCAGGTGTAAAAGCCTGATGTGTTTTTTCTTTTTGCAAAATATAAGTTGACATATGCTAACCGCAAGAGTATTATCTTCGTAGTACCAAAAAGGAACACCAAAACAAAACTATGTCAGATCCCACATTTTTGGACAATTTAAGAGCGTTTGGACTTACCGGTCAGGAAGCTTTGGTGTATGAGGCATTGCTTAGGCGTGGCGCCATGACGGGATATGAAGTGGCCAAAGAAACCGGCATATCGAGGTCGAACGCATACGGATCGCTCAATTCTTTAAAAGATAAAGGTGCGGCGTATGTTCTGGAAGGCGAAGCCACCAAGTACGTGCCCGAATCGATTGAGATATTTACGGGAAATGTGGTAAAAGATATCTCAAAGAAAGCCAAATGGCTTACGGATAACGCTCCCAAAGTCGCAGATACTTCCGAAGGATTTATAACGGTCAGCGGTACGGCAAATATCAAAAATAAGATAGAAGATATGCTCGGTAAATGTGAGCTCAGGTTTTATATTCAGGCAGATGCATCTTTACTTGAAGAATACAGGACGTTATTGGCGAATCTTGTAAAGGGTAAAAAGAAAGCGGTCATAATAGCCGAGGGCTTCGATCTTGGCGGGGCGACCGTTTATAATGCTCCCAATGAAAAAGGACAGATAAGGCTTATTACCGATTCGTCGTATGTGCTTACGGGAACATTGAACGGTAACGATGAAGATAAGTGTCTTTATTCCGGCCAGAGCGATTTTGTGATGGTCATGAAGGAAGCACTTCGAAATAAAATAGTATTGATACAACATAACCTTAAGGAGGAGATAGAACAATGAAGATAGCAATACTCGGATACGGCAATCTCGCAAAGGGCGTTGAAAGTGCCGTAAGACAGAATAAGGACATGGAACTTAAGTATGTATTTACCAGAAGAGATCCCGCGGGCGTAAAGGTTAATACCGACGGAGTTATCGTAAAGAGTGTAGATGAGATACTTAATTACAAGCAGGATATTGATGTTTTGGTGATCTGCGGAGGAAGCGCAACCGATCTTCCCGAGATGACACCAAAGTATGCAAAGGATTTCAACGTTATCGACAGCTTTGACACTCACGCACGCATTCCCGAGCATTTTGCAAATGTTGACAAGGCGGCCAAAGAAAACGGTCATACCGCACTTATTTCCTGCGGATGGGATCCGGGTATGTTCTCACTTTTAAGACTTTACGGCAATGCCATCCTTCCCGAAGGTCAGGATTACACTTTCTGGGGCAAGGGCGTAAGTCAGGGCCACTCCGATGCGATCAGACGTGTAAAAGGTGTTAAAAACGGAAAACAGTACACCATTCCGGTACAATCCGCTCTTGAAAGCGTAAGAAACGGCGAGAACCCCACTCTTACCACAAGACAGAAACATACAAGAGAATGTTTTGTTGTTGCTGAAGAAGGTGCGGATCTTGCACAGATAGAGCATGATATCAAGACAATGCCCAACTACTTCGATGAGTACGATACGACCGTACACTTCATTTCCGAAGAAGAGTT
>JAILEQ010000130.1 GCA_024687305.1 Lachnospiraceae bacterium
GCTCATAATGTCCTGGGTGAAAAAGCAATCGCGGTAACTCAGGCCGATGCTTCGGTGCCTGAGCGTGAACTTAAAGAAGCAAGAGAGTTTTGCAAAGCACGCGAGATACGTCATTTTATTATCCATGCCAATCCCATGAAAGAAGAAGGCTATCGTCATAACGGTCCCGACAGGTGCTATTATTGCAAAAAAGGAATCTTCAGCGAGATAATAAAAGTTGCCAAAGAAAACGGCATATCATATGTCGCCGAAGGCTCGAACCTCGACGATCTGGGCGATTACAGACCGGGACTTAAAGCAGTTTCGGAGCTTGATGTCAAAAGTCCGTTGCGTGAAGCGGGGCTCAATAAAGAAGATATCCGCATCATCTCAAAAGCGATGGGACTTCCGACATGGAGTAAGCCTTCTTACGCTTGTCTGGCGTCAAGGTTTGTTTACGGCGAGGAAATAACCGAAGAGAAGCTAAAGATGATCGATGAAGCGGAACAATTTCTGATCGAACTGGGATTTTTGGAAGAGCGTGTACGTCTTCACGGAAAACTCGCCAGGATAGAGGTTCCGGAAAAGGATATAGAAAGACTGGCTTCGGATGAAATAAGAGAAGCCGTTTATAAGCGGTTTAAAGAGATAGGATTCATGTTTGTGACGTTGGATATGCACGGTTACAGCATGGGAAGCATGAATAAAACGATAAAGAAACAATGAGCATAAAAAGAGGTCTGTGGCTGATGCCACAGACCTCGATCTTTTTATCCTTCGATGAGAATGTGTTTCTTTTCGGGAACTTTTTCTTTTTCCTTCTTGGGAATATCCAAAGTAAGAACACCGTGCTTAAATGACGCTTTGATGTCTTCCTCGGTGATATCCTCACCTATGTAGAAGCTTCGCTGCATTGCTCCGGCGTAACGCTCCTGACGGATGAGTTTACCTTTCTTGCTTTCGTCTTTGTCGAGCCCCTTAGCAGCACTGACGGTAAGATATCCGTCGTTCAGTTCAAGTTTCAGCTCTTCCTTCTTAAATCCCGGCAGATCGATGTCGACTTCATAGTGATCGTCCTGCTCGTGGACATCAGTCTTCATGAGTCGGCTTGCGTTCTTGCCGTAAAGCTTCTTTTCGGTTCGATCGAAGTCCGAAAAATCCGGGAAATCAAACCAGTCGTCAAACAGATTCTCTCCAAAAATACTAGGTCTTAACATAATGATTACCTCCTTTTTACTTAATGACGTTAAAGCCTTCAAGCAAGGGGAAGGAGGGATTGGATCATCGGAAACTAAAGTTCTTTTGGTCTTCTCTGTTCCTCTGTTCGCCTTCGTTATAGTCCTGTTTTTTGGAGGCGTCAAGAGGTTTGGAAGACATTTAATCCTTATTTTATAATCGTTATTTTTTTGTAATAATTGGCTGCATTTATGATAGAAAAGCAACGTAAACGCGATATGCTCGCCGATACGTTGCTTTCTTATTTTTGCCCCCCAGGGGACGGTGATGTTGGTCCATCTTTTATGGGGTGCGGTTTTACTCAGTGTTTTGCGGCTTTTTCTTCACAGTATTTGCAGCGGTAGGTTTCTTTTTCCGGGTCTGTAAGTACGAAAATGTGAGGAAGTTCCTGCTCGATGGAAGTGATGCAACGGGGATTCTTGCATTTGATAACGTTCGTTATTTCCTTGGGGAGCGTAAGTATCTTTTTCTCGATTATCTCACCGTTCTTGATGACATTGACGGTTATGTTGTGGTCGATGAATCCGAGAACATCGAGATCGAGCATCTCAACGTCGCATTCAACCTTTAAGAGGTCTTTTTTGCCCATCTTGTTTGACTTGGCGTTCTTGATGATAGCGACCGTACAGTCAAGCTTATCGAGATTCAGTTTGTGATATATGTCAAGGCTTGCTCCGGCCTTAATGTGGTCGAGCACGAAGCCTTCTTCGATCTTTCCTACATTTAACATCTTTAAGCCTCCTTATCCAAAACATCGGGTGCAAGTCCGAGAAGTGTCATGATCAGTGCCATTCTGACGTAAACGCCGTATTGTGCCTGTTTAAAATACATGGCTCTGGGATCGTCGTCCACTTCGACGGATATTTCGTTCACTCTGGGAAGAGGATGGAGCACCATCATGTTTTCTTTGGCCAACGCCATCTTTTCTTTGGTGAGCACATAAAAATCTTTGAGTCTTATGTAGTCTTCTTCGTTGAAGAAACGTTCTCTTTGAACTCTTGTCATGTAAAGTATATCGAGATTGCCGATGACATCTTCGAGTTTGGTGACTTCTTTGTAAGATGCGTTCTTTTCGTCGAGAGCATTGGTGATGTAGTCGGGAACTTTAAGTTCGTCGGGTGAGATGAACACGAAGTTTATGTTTTCGTAGCGAAGCAGCGCTCTTATGAGCGAGTGCACCGTACGGCCGAACTTAAGGTCTCCGCAAAGACCAATCGTGAAGTTGTTGAGAGTACCGTTCAAACTTCTTATCGTAAGAAGGTCGGTAAGAGTCTGCGTGGGATGCTGATGACCGCCGTCACCCGCATTGATAACGGGAATCCCTGAACGGCTTGCGGCAACCATCGGAGCACCTTCCTTGGGATGTCTTATCGCGCAGATGTCGGCGTAGCAGGAGATCACTCTGATCGTGTCGGATACGCTTTCACCTTTGGCGGCGGAAGAACTCGATGCTTCGGAAAATCCCAAAACGTTACCTCCCAAGTTGAGCATAGCGGCTTCGAAAGAGAGCCTGGTACGCGTCGAGGGCTCATAGAAGCAGGTCGCAAGCTTTTTTCCGTCACAAACGTGGGCATATTTGGGCATATTCTTTTCAATGTCGCCTGCCAGTACGAACAGTCTTTCAAGTTCGTCGGTGGAGAAGTCCAAAGGACTCATCAAATGTCTCATAAAATCCTCCTATAAAAAAGAGAAGGAAAACTCCTTCTCTTTGATCAACTTAAATATGTAACCAATTCCGAAACCTCTTTACGTTTGGGAGCTTCGGGACTGTTAGCGGGATGTCCGATCACGATGAAAGCGGCTACGCCTCTGTCTTCGGGAACACCAAGCACTTCTGCAGCCTTGAATTCATCGAAGATACCGAGAATAACGGTTCCGAGTCCTCTCTCGTAAGCTGCCAGACAAAAAGCTTCGGCTGCGATACCGGTATCGAAATTCTGCCAACGATCTTCTTTGGAAGTCGAATAAGAACCGTCACGCTCAAAACCGGAACGGTTTTTAACGTATGTGAGAGCGATCACCATGGGTGCTGCGGCAACCATATCCGCATTGCCTTTCCATGCTTCGAAACATTTCTCGGCAAGCTCTGCTTTCTTGGCACCTTCAACGGCGATGTATCTGGAAATCTGAGTGTTTTTCCAGCTGGGAGCAAAACGTGCTACCTCTACAATCTCATCAAGAAGTTCATGTGAAACAGGTTCGGAAGTGAATGTACGTATACTTCTGCGTCCTTTAATGCATTCTGTAGCGTTCATGTATGACCTCCTTTCATTCTTAGAAAAAAGAATAACATAGAGATCATTTATAATCAATTAAAGATTTCATAATTTTCACCCAAATCGTTGACTTTATTTTTCCCGACTGTAAGATAGGTGTATGAGTATGACAAAGCGCGAATGCGACGAGTATCTGGAACAATTGAACAGTAAGGGAATAGTGCCCGGACTTGATGCAATGAACGCATTGCTTGACAGACTTTGCCGACCCGAAAAGCACCTTAAGATCATCCACATCGCCGGCACGAACGGCAAAGGATCGACAGGTACATTTATTGCATCCGTGCTCAAAGAAAGCGGATATAAAACCGGTCATTATTCGTCCCCCGCCGTATTTGAAGAGCGCGAGATCATAAAAGTGAACGGGAGGAACATATCCGAAAAGGATTATGTAAACCTGATCGAAGAGATAAAGAACACGGATCTGTCTTTTACAAGGTTTGAACTTGAGACGGCACTGGCACTTTTGTATTTTTATCAAAAAGGCTGTGAGTACGCGGTGATCGAATGCGGTCTGGGCGGTAGGGAAGATGCTACGAATGCGATGTCCGATACGCTTGTTTCGGTATTTTGCCAGATCGGTATGGACCATATGCAATATCTCGGAAATTCTCTTAAAGACATTGCTTCAAATAAAGCCGGAATAATAAGAAAAAACGGACACGTGGTTTACATAAAGTCAAACAAAGAATCCGACGATGCGATAGAAACGATCGCAGCGGCAAGGCACGCAAACGTAAAAGCCATCGAGCCCGGGGAAGTAAAGAATGCCTTATATACACTTAACGAAACGGTATTCGATCTGAATGAGTATAAAGCATTGAAACTTTCCATGGCCGGAGAATATCAGCCTCTAAATGCCGCCTTGGCGATCGGGGTCGTAAGAGAACTTAACGCTCTTGGCGCAAAGATAAGCGAAAAACAAATGAGAGCCGGACTTTTTAAGGCTTCACTTCCGGGGCGTTTTGAAGTGATATGCCAAAAACCTCTGTTTGTGATAGACGGAGCACACAATGAACCGGCATCAAAAGTTCTTGCCAAAAATATAATGCGATATTTCGGAAATCGCCGATTAATATTCATTATTGGTGTGCTAAAAGACAAAGAATATGATAAAGTAATTAAAAATACATGTGACCTTGCCTGGCAGGTTATCACGGTGACAAGTCCCAACAGACAGAGAGCCTTGCCTGCGATCGAACTGGCTTCGTGCGTAAGGACTGTAAACAGTAACGTCACTGCGGCGGACAGCATCGAAGAAGCGGTTGAAACGGCACTTTTACTGGCCGGTAAGGACGATGCGATAGTGGCTTTCGGGTCGCTTTCTTACTTAAGGCAGGTTAAAGAGTCGATCGGTACCGGGAAACCGTGACCGAAGCAAACGCAAAATGACCCGGCGATAAGCCTGATCTATATAAATACAAATAACGATAGGTAAAGGATAAAACAATGTTTGATGACGATCTGATAAAAGAAGGGGTCAAGAGCCTCATAGAAGGAATGGGTGAGAATCCGGAAAGAGAAGGCCTTGTTGAAACGCCTGACCGTATCGCAAGGATGTATCACGAAATATTTGCAGGCTACGAAGAAGACCCCGGTGAGATACTCAAAAAGAGATTCAAAGTTGACAACAGCGAAATGGTATTGGAACGCGATATCGTGTTCTTTTCGATGTGTGAACATCATATGCTCCCTTTCTTTGGACATGTTCACATCGCATACATCCCAAACGGAGAGGTAGTGGGACTCAGCAAGCTTGCAAGGTGCGTGGAGGTTTATGCAAGGCGTTTGCAGCTTCAGGAGCGTATGACTTCTCAGATAGCGGACGCGATAAACAAATATCTGTCTCCAAAGGGAGTTATGGTCGTTGTGGAAGCAGAGCATATGTGTATGACGATGCGAGGGGTCAAGAAGCCCGGAAGCACCACCACAACGATAGCGACAAGAGGTGAATTTGCAGAGAACAAATCACTTCAGTGGCGTTTCTTTGATATGTTAAAAAGATAAGAGGTGTATGGGGTATGATAATTTCGAGTAGAGAATTTGACGTAAATGATCACACTTATATATTCGGAATCCTGAATGTAACGCAGGATTCTTTTTCGGATGGAGGGAAATTCTGCAATCTCGAGGCCGCTTTAAAAAGAGCCGATGAGATGATCGCCGAAGGCGTTGACATTATCGATGTCGGCGGTGAGTCCACGCGTCCGGGATTTACTCCGATAAGTGCACATATGGAGATCGAAGCGGTCGTTCCGGTGATAGAGGCCATAAAGAAAAAATACGATGTGATCGTTTCTTTGGACACCAGAAAGGCTGAAGTGGCAAGAGCAGGTATCAAAGCAGGGGTTGACATAATTAATGATGTCGACGGTCTTAAGGGAGATCCTGAAATGGCTTCAGTTATAGCAAAATCGGGCTGCAGCTGTGTTATAATGCACAACCGCGAAAACAATAATTATGTAAACTTAATCGATGATATCATAAAAGATCTTAAAGGATCGCTGTACATAGCGGAGTGTGCCGGAATAGAACGAGATAAGATAATAATCGATCCCGGGATCGGTTTTGCGAAAGATACGGCACAGAACCTTGAAGTGCTGCGAAACCTTGACAGATTTAACGAACTGAAACTTCCCATCATGCTTGCTCACTCAAGAAAGAGCGTTATCGGAAACACTTTAAACCTGCCCGTCGATCAAAGACTCGAAGGAACACTTGCACTTACCGCACTTGCGGTAATGCACAGATATGCTTTTGTAAGAGTCCACGATATCCGGGAAAACAGACGGGTCATCGAAATGCTGGAGGCGGTATATGGACGAGATAAGAGTTAAAGGACTTAAGGTATTTGCTTACCATGGCGTAAGAGCCGATGAAGAAAAGAACGGTCAGGAATTCTTGGTTGACATAACTGCATTCCTTTCAACAAAGGATGCCGGAAAAAGTGACGATCTTGAGAAAACGGTGAATTACGGAGAGCTTTCTTTCTTCGTTTATACAGTATTTAAAGAAAAGCGGTTCAGACTCATTGAGGCGGCCGCAGAATATCTTGCGGACAAATGTCTTAAACAGTTTGAGCATTTAGATGAAGTTGAAGTGACGGTACACAAACCGAGTGCTCCGATAACCGTTCCGTTTGACGATGTTTCGGTAACGATAAGACGTAAATGGCACACCGCATATATCGCCGTAGGCTCCAACCTTGGTGACAGCGAGCACATCATCAGGGAAGGCGTAGAGTATCTTACAAAAGCCGATGATATAGTTTTGTATAAATCGAGCAGACTCATCTCGACAAAGCCTTACGGTGTTACCGATCAGCCCGATTTCTTAAACGGAATGATCGTAGTCCGTACGCTCCTTGAGCCTCACGAACTTCTCGACAGACTTCATAAGGTTGAGTCTTACGAAAAGAGAGAACGCACGATGCGCTGGGGGCCCAGAACTCTCGATCTTGATATCATTTATTACGACGATCTTGTGATGGGAGACGATGAGCTTATCATCCCTCACGAAGATATGCAAAACAGAGATTTCGTATTGAAGCCTCTTTTGGAGATCGCTCCCGGAAAGAGACATCCGATAACCGGAGACACGCCTGAAATGATGCTTAAGAAACTTCACGCTTAAGGGAAAAAGATATGTCAAAAACTTTGAGGAATTCGCTTGTAATAGCGGCAGTGGCGCTTTTCATCGCCGGAGCGGTCGCATATTCGATCCATAAAGGAAAAGCAGCAACCGTACCCGACGGTGTTATCGGAAATACCGCAGGTAACTTAAATAATTACGGCCGTTTTTGCGAACAGGACGGCGTTGTATATTTTTCAAACGCATACGATAACGGTGCGCTTTATTCAATGACGCCCAATCAGCAGGACCTTAAGAAGCTAACGGATCTGGACGTTGAATATATAAATGCAGGCGGCAATTACGTTTTCTTTTACGGTGTTCCGTCAAATACGACCACGGGTATAGGAAGTGTAGTTTCAAAGCCCGGAATGTATATGATAAAGAAGGACGGAAAAGACTTAAAGGCTCTTACAAAAGATATATCCAGAAGCATGATACTTTTCGGGAACAAGATATATTATCAGCACTATACCGAAAAGACCGGGACCACGTTTGCCGTCATGGACATAAGCAAACATGAATCGGAGGAGCTTCTTTCTTACATGATCAACCCGGCTTGCCTTGTGGGAAACAGCATCTACTATAACGGCATGTATGACAATCATTTTCTTTATTCGTACAATCTGGACACGAATACCGAAAGTCTTTTGTGGGAAGGCGATATATGGAACCCCATCTTTGACGGCACATATGTTTATTACATGGATGTATTAAATGATTACAGACTTTGCAGATATTCGCCCTCAAACAATACGATCGAGATCTTGTCCAAAGAAAGAACCGACCTTTTCAATGTTTTCGGCAATTACATCTTTTTTCAGACTTCGGGACAACAGCCTGCGCTCAAACGTATGAATACGGACGGAACCGGCGTGGTAACGATAGCGGAAGGTGTTTACAATCATATCGGAGTAACGTCGACATATGTTTATTTCTCGGCTTTCGGATCCGATGTGCCGGTATATTGTTCCCCGACCTTCTCCGATCCTTATGTGGTTGAGTTTACTGCGGCCAGGGACGCGGTGCTGGCAGGAAAGGATAATAAATGAAAGAACGCGAACTGATCGTATATAAAGATTTTGAAGACGGCGATTTATTGAACGATATGGTTTATCTTATGGATAACTATAAAGACGAAAAAGCCGATACCGACAAACTGAAATCAATTTTTTATTCATGTTTCCACAGTCTTTTGGAACTCGCGGGACACTTCGGCTTTTACGGGAACCTGTGGCATTGCTATCTTTCAAATCTTTTGGTGAACAATGAAAACAGTTATTCTATGGCATGTGAGATCGTGGGAGAAGTCACCGGAACGATAAACGACTGTGTGCTTCATGACATGGAGATACTAAAAGAACTCTACGATTACGATTTCACTGACATGACAACGGTTCTCGGAATAAAAGATTTCAATCTCGCACTTGACTACACCAGTTCATCACGCGAGAGTAAAGTCTACAATACGAGAATATGCTCGCGTATAGTTGAACTTGCCAAGAAATTCAACGAAAACAACACTCCTGCCGAGATGAAACAGACCCTCACCGCTTTTTACAAAGATTACGGCGTAGGCAGATTCGGTTTACATAAAGCATTCAGAATAGAACATACGGATCACGGAGCAAATATCATACCGATCACGAACATTGCTCACGTGAGCCTTGACGATCTTATCGGGTATGAGGACGCCAAGAAAAAACTTATCGATAACACCGAAGCATTCGTGCAGGGAAGAGTGGCAAACAACTGCCTTCTTTTCGGTGACGCAGGAACGGGTAAGAGCTCGAGCATTAAGGCGATCGCCAACAAATATTATGAAGACGGTCTGAGAATAATAGAAGTTTATAAGCATCAGTTTGTCGATCTGAACGATGTGATTGCTCAGATCAAGAACCGTAATTACAAGTTCATTCTTTATATGGACGACTTAAGTTTCGAAGATTTCGAGATAGAGTACAAATATCTCAAAGCCGTCATCGAAGGCGGACTTGAGAAGAAACCCAAAAATGTTTTGATCTATGCCACTTCAAACCGAAGACATCTGGTAAACGAGAAGTTTTCGGAACGCGGTGCGAACGCAAGAGAAGATGAAGTTCACTTTGGCGATACGATGCAGGAGAAACTGTCTTTATACAATCGTTTCGGTGTGACCATCTATTTCGGATCGCCCGACAAAAAGCAGTACAACAGCATTGTTATCGAACTTGCGAAGCGTGAAGGACTTGATATCGACGAAGACAAGCTTTTGTTGCTCGCCAATAAATGGGAACTTGCACACGGTGGTATGACGGGGCGTACGGCGGTTCAGTTCATCAACTATCTCAAAGGCACGGGAAACATTTAAACGGTATGGTTAACTTCGTTACGGACATAAATCTTGACGATCCGAAATATTACAGAAACAGAGAGTTAAGCTGGCTTCAGTTTGATCTTCGTGTTTTGGACGAAGCAAAGGACGATCTTAATCCTTTGTTTGAGAGAATGCGCTTTTTATCGATAAGTGCGTCCAATCTCGATGAGTTCACGGTCATCAGAGTAGCGTCTTTAAAAGATCTTGTTCATGCCGGATTTACGGGAAACGATATAGCCGGAATGAATCCTACCGTTCAGTTGAGTCTTGTCGCTCAGTCCGCAAGAGACCTCATAAACGACCAGTATTCGGTTTACAATAATAAGTTGTTATGTGAACTAAAAGAAGCAGATATCGAAATAGTGGAATCTGCCGATCTTTTGTCAAAAGAGGAAAAGGAATTTACCGATGCGGTATTCGATTCCATTTTATTTCCCATACTCACTCCCGTAAGTGTGGAACCCGACAGGCCTTTTCCGCTTATAAAAAATGAGACGATAAATATAGCTGTTTTACTTGAAACAAAGAACAGTCCCGAAAAATTCGATCATGTTATCGTAGAAGTACCTTCAAACGTAAACAGGCTCATCGATATCTCAAAAGATAAGTTTAAAAAGCGTTTTATCTTTACCGAAGAGGTCGTGAAAGACAATCTTTCCAAGCTTCTTAAAGGTCGAAAGATCGTAGCTACCACTGTCTTTCGTATAATGCGCAACGCAGACCTTACGATAGATGTCGAAGAAGCCGAAGATCTGCTCATTAAGATAGAAGAGCAGGTCAAACGCCGCGAATGGGGCGAAGTAATAAGGCTCGATATAGAAAACAACTCCGACGGAAGAATATTGTCCAAACTTACGAGTGCTCTGAAAGTTGCAAACAGAGATATTTTCTTTGTACACGGTCCGCTTGATCTGACATTTCTTGACGAGATATACGATCTTAAAGGCTATGAGCGATACAAAGAATCGCGATATGTTCCCCAAATGCCCGCATGGGGCGAAAAAGCCAGGATTTACGAAAGCATAGCGGCTAAAGACCGTCTTTTGTTCTGTCCTTTTGAAAGCTTCGATCCGGTTGTTAACCTTATCGATGTGGCGGCGGACGATCCGTATGTTCTGGCGATCAAACAGACGCTCTACAGAGTAGATAAAAAATCGAAGATCGTAAATGCGCTCGTAAGAGCCGCGAAAAACGGTAAACAGGTTACTGTGCTTGTCGAACTGAAGGCCAGATTTGACGAAGAAAAAAACATTGAGTGGGCAAGAATGCTTGAAAGAGCCGGGGCTCACGTTATATACGGACTTCCGAAGCTAAAAACCCATGCAAAGATAGCACTTGTTATCCGAAAAGAAGGTACAAAGATCAAAAGATATATGCACCTCGGTACCGGAAATTACAACGCCACGACTTCGATGCGATATACGGATATAGGTCTGTTTACCGCTGACGATAAGATGGGAGAGGATGCGACCGAGTTTTTCAACCGTCTTAGCGGTTTTTATGACGATAAGCCGATGAACAAACTCATTACCGCGCCCGATTCGCTTAAGAAGACAATCCTTTCGCTTATAGATCGGGAAAAAGAAAACGCCCTTCAAGGAAAAAACGCTTCTATAGTTGCCAAGATGAATTCGCTTTGCGATGCGGACGTTATAAAGGCATTATACGAAGCATCGTGCGCCGGAGTAAAGATCGACCTCATCGTGCGCGGAATTTGCTGCCTTAAAGTAGGTGTTCCGGGAGTGAGCGACAATATAAAGGTTCGTTCCATAGTGGGACGTTTTCTGGAACATAATCGCATTTTCAGATTTGAAAACGCGGGCGATCCCAAGCTCTATCTTTCAAGTGCCGACTGGATGCCGAGAAATCTTGAAAGACGAGTTGAGCTCATGTTCCCGATAGAAGATGTAAAACTGAAAGAAAAATTAAATCTTACTTTAACTAATCTTTTGAGAGATAACGTTAAAGCCAGAATACTTTCCAAGGACGGAAGATATTACTGCCGGGAGATCAATGCCGAAGGCTATAATTTCCAGGCAGATTATATGAGTAAGGATCTGGATAAATAAATGAACAGAGTGATACTTGCTTCGGCTTCGCCGAGGCGCAAAGAACTGCTTGCGAATATGGGATTGGATTTTGAGATAATCGTAAGCGATGTGGAAGAGATAGTTACAAAAGTTAAACCAAGCGATATTGTGGTTGAACTGTCAAAATTAAAAGCGGAAGATGTTGCCGGAAAGGTCGATCTTACAGCCGGAACGATCATAATAGCCGCCGATACTCTTGTGTTCTTAGAAGATAAGAGACTCGGAAAACCCAAAAACGAAGAAGATGCTGTTTTGATGTTAAAAGAGCTTTCGGGACGTGACCACGATGTGATAACAGGTGTTACACTTATTTATAATAAAGGAAATTCGATCGAAACGTGTTCTTTTTACGAGACTACCAAAGTAACGTTTGAAAGACTTGACGAAGCTGAAATAAGAGAGTATGTTTCAACAGGTGAGCCGATGGATAAGGCGGGTTCGTATGCCATCCAGGGCAAAAGCGCCAAGTTTGTGAAAAGCATAAACGGTGATTATTCGAACGTGGTCGGCCTGCCTGTGCCGGCTCTTTATAAGATGCTTAAGAGTAAAGGATTGATATAAATGACCGGTGTTAAAGACTACAAAAATTATTCGCATTACAATATGGGAATATGCCTGCTTAGGATGATGGCATGTTTTCTTGTTATTGCCGCAAACAACTGGGAGATCAATACGCCATCATCCGGGGCGCTGGGATGGCTTTATTATCTCAGAAACTATTCCGTTTCGATATTTATGATACTGGCGTTCTATTTTTGTGAAAAGATGATCGCAACATCAGATACCGACAGGCTTTTGAAACGACTGGTAAAGCTGATCGTTCCTTTGTTTGCATGGGCGATCATTTACTGGATCTTTTATAAAGTCCTCTCGGAAGTGCTCTATCCCGGTTACAACATAAGCGTAAAAGATCTTTTGTGGCAGATGTTTACCGGAAACAGCATTTACCTTAACAGCTTTATGTGGTTCAGCGCTGTTTTGATCGTATTGACCGTTCTTTTGTTCGTGGTAGTCTTTATCACGAATAAGTTTCACAATCCCATACTCGGGCTTTTGGCAATCCTATGTATCTACGCGGAATATGCGGGACTTATGCTGTTTTTAACCCGTTATAAAGCAGAAATAGCAGGCTCCGTCGGACGCTTACACGAGATGTTCCCGCTTGCGGTTCTGGGCTATATGATCGCTTATTTCGGACTTGTGGAGAAATCGAGAAAGCATTGGATCATCACGATGATATTTGCCCTGGTAGCGCTTTGGCTCATAAGACGTTTCGGTGTGTTTGCCGATCCGTCTGTGCAAACGTTCGGATACGCGGGCATCAAGACGATAGTGACAGCACTTTTATTGGTATTTCTTTTCTTTGCGCCGCCTTTGGAGAAGCTCCCGAAGTTCATACGCGTGATCATTGAATGGCTCACCAAATACACACTCGGTATTTACTGCATGCAAAGTCTTGTGGCAACACTTTTGCACTACTACATTTCGCACAGAAACATCGGTATCGAATTGGAGACCTATACGATCTTTGACTGCATCAGAATCTATGCGGTATGCTACGCGATCTGCTTTTTGATATCCCGCATCCCCTGCAAATGGACAAGGATGCTTGTGGAATAGTATAAATGTACAAAGAAACCTCCGCGAAAGCGGAGGCTTTTTAGTTTATACGGATCGTTCATATGCTAATAATGCTATGAAAAGTATTTATCTATTATCTCGATAAGACCGTCTTCGTTGTTGGTCTTTTGAGTGATGATATCTGCTGCGGCTTTAACTTCGTCTGTGGCGTTTGCCATGGCTATACCCGTGCCTGCCGCTTTTATCATCGAAATATCGTTTTCGGCGTCACCTGCCGCGAATGTGTGAGACATCGGCATCGAAAGAAGCGATGCGACACGTTTGACCGAAATTCCTTTTCCTATTCCCTTCGGAAGTATCTCAAGATACCGCGAATTTGAAAATACTGCCTCGACCTCGTCGCCAAGTTTACATAATATTTCTTCTTCAACTTCTTTCAACAGTTCATAATTATCAAGCGATATGATCTGTACTTTATATGCTCCGTCTTTTAAGTATTCGCCGAGATCTTTCACTTTTACAAACGGCATGTGGATGCGGGTGTGATAATATTCAAACTCGTCATCCTTATCATATCCGACGATCTCGGTCTCGGAGTATGAGTGTACGTGAACTTTTTTTTCTTTACAGATATCGGCTATCTTATTAATGATGTCGGGAGCGATCTTTCTCTCAAATATCTTTTTGCCCGTACCTGCTTCGGTGATCAAGGAGCCGTTGTTGGATATGATATACATGTTGTCAAAGTGCATGTCCAATAGAACTATTCTCTCGGTAATGCTTGAAAGCGGTCTTCCGGAAGCTATTACAAAGCGATGCCCGTTTTTGGTGAGACGATCGAGAGCATTTCTCATATCGTCGCTTATCGTAGAATCGTTTAAGAACAAAGTACCGTCAAGATCGGTTATGAATATGTTCTTACGGGCTTTTTCGATATCGGACAGAATGCTGTCATCTATATAGAGATGACCGTATCCGGTACCTAAGTCGATGTTTTCCTTGTTGGTGCCGTGAAAGTCACTTCCGCCTGAAAGTAACAGATGATATTTATTCGCAAGACGCCTTATTTTTCGCTCGTCGTCAAGACTGTAAGTGGAATACAATGCCTCTATTCCCATGAGACCTTTTTCTTTGAGCATATTTACCAGATCATCGAGTTTGCTCGCGGAGAGTTTATAGAGGATGGGGTGTGCAAGTATGGGAACACCGTCGGCGGCAAGTATGAGCTCCACTGCTTTTTCGGGTGTGACTTTTTCGCGCGATACATAGCAGGGTTTGCCGTTCCCGATATATTTGTCGAACGCTTCCCATTTACTCTTTACAAATCCGTGCTCCAAAAGCCATGCGGCAAAGTGTGCTCTTGTAACTATCGTATCGGGATGAGTCTTTAACTCTTCGTACGTAATGCCTATGCCGTGCTCGTTTAGCTTTTGGCACATTTTGATATTTCTGTTTTCGCGCGCATCGACAAAGTCTTTTATGTATTTCTTGAAAGCCATCGATTCGGTATCGATGAACAGCCCGACAATGTGCACATCTTTCCCGTTAAGGTCGGTTGACAGTTCGATGCCTTTTATAACCCGGGGGACATCTTTAATACCTTCGGCTTTCAGTTTTTCGGCATATGATATCGCTTCGTCCAAACCTTCCGTCGTATCGTGATCGGTAAGGGCGAATGCGGACAGCTTCTTGGCGCGGGCAAGGTCCACAAGCTCTTTGGGAGTGAGTGTTCCGTCCGAATATGTTGAGTGAACGTGAAGATCTATCATAAGGTATCCTTTCAAAAAGAAAAAGCGGCGCAAACAGATGCGCCGCATATATCATTCTTCGTCGTCTTCGCGGTTTGCGGTAAATATGGTACGTTTACGCGCCATCTCATCGCTTGCGAGGTACTCGTCGTAAGTGGTGATCTTATCAACGAGGGTACCGTTTGGAAGTATTTCCATGATGCGGTTTGCGGTCGTTTCTACAAACTGGTGATCATGACACGAGAACATCTCAACACCCGGGAACTTGATAAGTCCGTTGTTAAGAGAAGTGATGGCTTCCATGTCAAGGTGGTTGGTGGGCTCGTCGAGTATAAGGCAGTTAGCCCCGGAAATCATCATTTTTGAGAGAAGGCAGCGAACCTTCTCGCCTCCGGAGAGGACTTTAACCTTTTTAACACCGTCTTCGCCGGCAAAAAGCATACGTCCGAGGAAACCTCTTACGTAGGTGATGTCTTTAACGGGAGAGTAGCCCATAAGCCAGTCGGTAATGGTGTAGTCGTTGTTGAATTCGTCTGTGGAATCCTTGGGGAAATATGCAAGAGAGGTTGTCACGCCCCATTTGTAATTTCCTGCGTCGGGTTCGAGTTCGCCCGCAAGTATTTTGAAAAGCGTTGTTTTGGCAAGCTCGTTACCGCCCACAAGCGCAACTTTATCATTTTTGTTTAAGATAAAGGATATGTTATCAAGCACCTTTTCACCGTTAACGGTCTTGGTAAGACCTTCGACGGTAAGTACTTCGTTGCCGATCTCTCTGTCGGGTCTGAAGTCGATGTAAGGATACTTACGGCTTGAAGGTTTGATCTCGTCAAGCTCGATCTTTTCAAGAGCACGCTTTCTGGAGGTAGCCTGCTTGGATTTGGAAGCGTTTGCAGAGAAGCGGGAAATGAATTCCTGCAGCTCTTTGATCTTTTCTTCTTTTTTCTTGTTGGCTTCTTTCATCTGTTTGATAAGAAGCTGGCTTGACTCGTACCAGAAATCGTAGTTACCGGCGTAAAGCTGGATCTTTCCGTAGTCGATGTCCGCGGTATGCGTGCAGACTTTATTTAAGAAATATCTGTCGTGGCTGACCACGATAACGGTATTCTCAAAGTTGATAAGAAACTCCTCGAGCCATGCGATGGCGTCAAGGTCAAGGTGGTTGGTAGGCTCGTCGAGAAGCAGTATATCGGGATTGCCGAAAAGTGCTCTGGCAAGCAATACTTTCACCTTCTGGTTACCGTCAAGATCGCCCACAAGGCTGTAGTGAAGGGAAGTGTCGATACCAAGACCGTTAAGAAGGCTTGCGGCATTTGACTCAGCCTCCCATCCGTCCATCTCGGCGAATTCGGCTTCGAGTTCACTTGCACGTATGCCGTCTTCATCGCTGAAATCTTCTTTGGCATAGATCGCATCTTTTTCTTTCATTACATCGTAAAGATGCTGATTGCCGGCGATGACGGTGTCAAGTACAACGCAGTCATCGTATTTAAAGTGATCCTGCTCAAGAACCGACATACGCTGCCCGGGAGTGATCGAAATATCTCCGTTCGTAGTCTCCAAAACACCGGAGAGTATCTTTAGAAAGGTTGATTTGCCGGCACCGTTCGCACCGATAAGACCGTAGCAGTTACCTTCCGTGAATTTGATGTTTACATCTTCAAAAAGCGCCTTCTTTCCGACGCGGTAAGTGACGTTGTTAGCTGATATCATCTTTGTCTCCTTATTGTTACGGCAAATATAGCCTTTACTATTGTAACGAAAAATATATTTTTTGCAAGTAAATGGTGCAAATCGGGCTATGCTGTGGTATACTGACTTAAGTAGGGCACGTCGGCGGTAAGCCGATGTGCTTACTATTCTGCAAATATCGTATTTGCACAAAGAAGCAATTCGCCGCCGCATGATCGCGGTGTCCGGAAAATTCTTATGAGTAAAGGAGAATTCACTAATGGCAAAATGGGTTTACCGATTTGAAGAAGGCTCAGCAGACATGCGTCCTCTTCTTGGTGGTAAAGGAGCCAACCTTGCCGAGATGACCAACCTCGGCCTTCCGATCCCTCAGGGATTCACAGTAACCACCGAAGCATGTACCGATTATTACAACAAAGGAAAGATGATCTCAGACGAGATCAAGGACCAGATTTTTGCCGAACTTGCAGTGCTTGAAGAAAAGCAGCAGAAAAAGTTCGGTGATACCGACAATCCGCTTCTTGTTTCCGTTCGTTCAGGTGCGCGTGCTTCCATGCCCGGTATGATGGATACAATACTTAACTTGGGTCTTAACGACGTTTCCGTTGAAGGTTTCGCAGCAAGAACCGGTAACAAGCGTTTCGCTTACGATTCTTACAGACGTTTTATTCAGATGTTTTCCGATGTTGTTATGGAAGTGCCCAAGTCACTTTTCGAGCGTGTTCTCGACGAAGTAAAGAATAAGAAGCACGTTCATTATGACACGGAACTTAACGCAGACGATCTTATGGGCGTTATCAAACGCTTTAAGACCATTTATAAAGACAAGATGGGAGAGGATTTTCCTCAGGATCCCAAGGTTCAGCTTATGGAAGCCGTTAAAGCGGTTTTCCGTTCATGGGACAATGAGCGTGCGATCGTTTACCGTCGTATGAACGATATCCCCGGAGACTGGGGTACCGCAGTTAACGTTCAGGCCATGGTATTTGGTAACATGGGCGATACTTCCGGTACAGGCGTTGCTTTCACACGTAATCCTTCGACAGGTGAAAAAGGTATCTTCGGTGAATACCTTATTAACGCTCAGGGTGAAGACGTAGTTGCAGGTATCAGAACACCTCAGCCCATCACCAAGCTTGCCGAAGATCTTCCCGATTGCTATGCAAAGTTCATGGAGATCGCAAACAAGCTCGAAGAACACTACAGAGATATGCAGGATATGGAGTTTACCATCGAAAACGGCAATCTTTATTTCCTTCAGACACGTAACGGTAAGAGAACAGCTCAGGCTGCATTGAAGATCGCCTGCGATCTTGTTGACGAAGGCAAGATTACCGAGCAGGAAGCTGTTTGCCGTATAGAAGCAAAATCACTCGATCAGCTTCTTCATCCCACATTTGACGATATCGCTTTACGCGACGGCGAAGTAATGGGTATCGGTCTTCCAGCATCACCCGGCGCCGCTGCAGGTAAAGTATATTTCACCGCAGAAGAAGCTAAGATCGCTCACGGACGCGGAGAAAGAGTTATCCTTGTTCGTCTTGAAACATCACCCGAGGATATCGAAGGTATGCATGCATCCGAAGGTATCCTGACCGTAAGAGGCGGTATGACATCTCATGCAGCCGTTGTTGCACGTGGTATGGGTACATGCTGTGTATCGGGTTGCGGTGCCATCAATATCAACGAAGATGAGAAATGGTTCGAACTCGGCGGAGTTAAGTTCAACGAAGGTGATTACATCTCACTTGACGGTTCCACCGGTAAGATCTACAGAGGCGACCTCCGCACAAGAGATGCCGTTATATCAGGTAACTTTGAACGTATCATGAACTGGGCCGACAAATATCGTAAGCTCAAAGTTCGTACAAATGCAGATACACCCGCCGATGCGCTTAACGCACTTAAACTCGGCGCAGAAGGAATCGGTCTTTGCCGTACAGAGCACATGTTCTTTGACGCAGATCGTATCCCGAAGATCAGAAAGATGATCCTTTCCAATACGGTAGAGCAAAGAGAAGCTGCTCTTAACGAGCTCATTCCTTTCCAGAAGTCCGACTTCAAGGGAATCTTCAAGACTATGGAAGGACGTCCGGTCACCATTCGTTTCCTCGATCCTCCGCTTCATGAGTTTGTACCTACAGACGATGCGGATATCAAGGCACTTGCCAAAGAAATGGGACTTAAGTTCGAAGAAGTTAAAGCAAAGTGCGAATCTCTTCACGAGTTTAACCCCATGATGGGACATCGCGGATGCCGTCTTGCAGTTACATATCCCGAGATTGCCCGCATGCAGACCCGTGCCGTTATGGAAGCAGCCATCGAAGAAAATGAAAAGTACGGCTTCAACATTGAACCCGAGATCATGATCCCGTTGGTAGGCGACAAGAAAGAGCTTAAGTTTGTCAAGAAAGTTATCGTAGAAGTAGCAGAGCAGGTTAAGAAAGAAAAGAAGTCCGATATCAAGTATCACATCGGTACTATGATCGAGATCCCCCGTGCAGCGCTCATGGCTGACGAGATCGCAGAAGAAGCTGAATTCTTCTCATTCGGTACCAACGACTTGACCCAGATGACCTTCGGTTTCTCACGTGACGATACCGGTAAGTTCATTGATTCTTACTATAAGTCAAAGATTTATGAGTCCGATCCTTTCGCTAAACTCGACCAGAACGGCGTAGGACAGCTTATTCAGATGGCAGCCGAAAAAGGCCGCAAGACACGTCCCGACATTAAGCTCGGTATCTGCGGTGAGCACGGCGGCGATCCTTCATCTGTTGAGTTCTGTCACAAGGTAGGCCTTACATATGTAAGCTGCTCGCCTTTCAGAGTTCCGATCGCAAGACTTGCTGCAGCACAGGCAGCTATCAACGATGAACAGTAATTGATATTATATGATATAGGGAGTCTGTTTAGACTCCCTATATTTTTTTAACAAAAGTGTGTATTATAATTCAATACAAAGGGTTGCGATTAAAACCATAGTCGAGCATTGATTTGATCGATACAATATGATATTATTTATCCCGAAAGGGATAAGAAGAGATATGTATATTAAAAGAGACATTGAAAAAATATTACTTGATGCAGCGGAATCTTTTCAAGTAATAACCATATACGGAAGCCGTCAGGTTGGCAAGTCAACTACTGTGGATCAGTTATTTGGAGATAAATTTG
>JAILEQ010000144.1 GCA_024687305.1 Lachnospiraceae bacterium
ATAAGAATACCTAAAGAAGATTATAACTTATTTGCACAACTTAATAAATGTTTTTCTTAGAAGTATGCATATAAAAATCCGCAGGTTTCCCTGCGGATCGATCGTTTATGAAACCCATACGCATGCCGAAAAATCTTTATCGGCAATCCCGTACAAAGAAACCGGATCGAACAGCTTGATGCCGTACTTAAGGGTAAATTCCTCAAGTGAAAGGGAATCTTTGAATCGATGATAGACAAGAAGCTTCCGGCCGTTTAATTTGCGAATGACCAGCTGCGAACCCGCCGGATCGTTGTATTTGGTCGCATCGGTGAAAAGAACCGTTGTCTTTCCGAACTTAATTATTTCGGATACTTCTTTGTAAAAGGCGATGGCTTTATCAAGAAGTTCCCACTGATGATCCGACATATCGTAAATATCTCCGCTCAGTCCCATTCTTCCAAGGAAGGTCGCGCAAAGAGAATAGTATATCCTTGCATCGTCGTCGGTCGCCCTGAGTACCGCCCATATCTGATTTTGCTCGGGACGTATCACTCTGTGAAGATTGGCCGCGATGATGGGAAGGGAAAGTATCTCGTGGGCATCCGAAAAGCTTGCCATGGATGCCAGTTCCATCATTGAAGGCTCAAGCCTGTGACCGCCGCTTGAGCAGTTTTCGATCACGAGGTCGGGAATCTCCTTTTTCATCTTCTTAAAGAAATCTTTGTTGGCCTCGACTTTTCTTCTTAAATTCTCACCCAGACTTTCGGGACCGTCGACACCTATACCGAGAGTATCGTTGTAGTCGACTTTTATATATCCGTAGCCCGAATCTTTTAAAAGACCCGTCACGTGCTTATCAAGAAAGTCCTTTACCCACGGATCTTCAAGATCCAAAAACTCTCTGTTGCCTACACTGAGTATGTGACCGTCCTTTTTAAGGAGATGATCTTTATTATTAAAGAGCCGCGATTTAAATCCGACCGTTTCATATTCAAACCATATGCCCGGGATCATACCTTTGCTCTTTATATAGTCGCATATGGGTTTGAGACCTCCCGGAAATAACTCTTCGTTGACTTCCCAGTCACCCGTAGACTCCCACCAATAACTGTCGGTGGCGCCGTACCAGCCCGAATCCATGACAAGATACTGTATTCCTTTTCCTTCAAGCTTATCAGCCATCTTTTTAAGATTTTCGTATGAAGGATTGCCCCAGGTTGTGCAATACTCGTTGAATACTATACCCATGTGATCGTCAACGGGGCTTATATCGGGATGCTGCGCTTTCACAAGTTTGTCGCATACGTCAAGAAGGGAATCCCCCGTTGCCACTATTGCTCTCGGAGCCCTAAATTCTTCTCCGGGCCCGATCTCTTTACTCCAATGGCCGAAATCCCTGTCTGCTATACCGCCTGCGAGGGTGTATGTATCGTCTTCTCTTATGATGATCTCTATCTGCCATGAAGCGGGCGAACAAAGAAGCACACCCGTAAAAGTGCCGCTTTCCGAATCTTCAAGCGCCACAAAAGGAAAATAACTCCTTACCGGCATGGTGCCCACGGTTCCGAACTTCTCAACTCTGTAAGCCATGTTGTTCCAGGCCTTTTCAAGGTTAAGATCTGATAGCACGTCGGTCTTAAGTCGTCCTTCTTCGCTCCAAAACGACTTTATCCTGTGAACCTTATCCGCCTTTATTCCGGTAAGAAGAAAAGACGTCATCATCTCAAGCGTTACGGCTTCCTTGCCGTCATTCTTAAAGGAAGTGACCACGTTTGTCGCATCGCTTTCTTTGTCCCTGACATGCGTAACAAAAAGAGTGAGACCGTCGTCTGTCTTTAACACGGTTTCGCTCTCATCGGAACGGACGCTTTTGAATCTTTTAATGCTGTCGTTTGAGATCATGGTAAGGCCGGCGGTATAAAAACCTTCGTAGCCGTCGCCTATGAATTTAAGAGAAGCACTGCTTTTCATCTTTACCTCTGAAACTATCTGTTAAGAGCCCACTCAAGACCTGCCCTTAGCTGAGCACGCCAGAATACAAAATCATGAACGCCGGGGCCTTCAAAATATTGTACAGGCACATTGTTGGCATCAAGAAATGCCTTGAACTCTCTGTTTGGCTCAATGAGGAAATCCTCACTTCCGCATGCCTGATAAATAGCGGGGATCTTCTTTTTGCCCTTTAAAAGTTCCTTTATCAAAAATTCGGGATTGT
>JAILEQ010000163.1 GCA_024687305.1 Lachnospiraceae bacterium
TGATGAATCGTATATCGGTTTAAACGGGTGGGTGATGTGAGTGTAGGTTGTCATGGTGGGAATCCTTTGGGAGTATTATTGCATATTTGAAGGGGGAAGAAAATAGGACGTGACATTACATTTTAATGTGATTTCCTCTCTCTCTCGTTATGCTATATTCTAAGCAAATCAGAAAACAACAAAAGGAGTAATCAACCATGGGATGCCACCTACTCCATTAGGGTACAAAGAAACAGGACGGTGCCTATGCACCGTCCTTATCATTCTCTCTTAGCCACACACGTAACCACCTTTGTAGAAAGCCTGCTCACCGCCGTTTCTCTCGGAACATCATATTCCTGCCGGCTTACCGTTCTTTTAATGACCTTCCAGCCCCGAAAAACCTCATCTACATATGCCAGCACCTTGTCCGCAGACAAATTCACTTCAAACTGTGCTTCCAAAGGTTCTTTTGTAACGCTGTCGCATTCGCTTACCTCGGAATTGATCACCATACACACAACTCCGTTTTCCCTAACGCCATCTCTTATCGACCCAAGGGCACAAAGAAACCGCTCCTCGCTCTCCACATGTTCCAAAGCAGATACAGCCATTATGAAATCATATTCATCCTTTGCTATCTCAAAGTCTTCGATCGTACCGGCGATCCCGTTAATTCTTTCCGAAACACCATGCGCTTTCGCATTATCATTAAGCTTTTCTATCGCGATATCCAGAAGGTCAACGCAATCAACCAAGCATTCCTTGCCCTTAAAGCATTCGGCCACATATATACTGTTTCTGCCGACACCACATCCAAGATCAAGCGCCCGAAAAAACTCATACCCGGAAAACAGCTCCATAATCTCACGAACAGTCTTTATCGGCTTACTTAGCCAACTGTCAGTATGGTACAATTCTTCATCGGTATAGATTTTTGTATGAGATAGTCTTTCGCTTTCGCGGATGGTTTGGATTCTGGATTTCATGCTTGCAGTGAGTGCGTTATTTTTGATGTATTAATTGTATCACTATTTTAAGGATGAAAATATATACGAATAAAATAGGACGACTTTTAAAGTTTGCCGTCCTATCAAAAAAACAATATATTAAGTTTTGAGTATAGGGTATACTGTTGCTTCGCAACTCTCTCATAGAACGTTGACTAATTTTTTCATGTAGACAATTCACATGCCTGATGATATGCATTATACAAATGGCGAAGAGACATATCTAAAATAGGTTCAAACATAAATGAATTGATATGTATATTCTCAGGGGTTATCATTGATACTATTTCCATCAGTTCCTTTTTATCGTCGTCTATATATCGCTTGTAAGCGTCTATAAGTTTTCCACTTTGACATGTCTGAGTACATATTTCTGCAACTATTTCTGAACCATTTGGTACATCGTTAATAAGCCGATATTTCATATAAGTTTCTGTCTTATGTCTTAGAGCCATTGACAGTATCAATTTATTCTCTATTTCGATACTCTCAATATCCGCTATTTTGTTTGCTTCCCGTATAATAATATCTATTACTTTTTCATTCTCTCGTCCATTAGCAAATATTGCTACAGGATTCTTACACCAATATTTATTAAAAATATCTTGCACCTGTTTTATTGTAATACTATTAGTATCGTCTTTGCTATGCAATAGGCTAGTCAATAATAAGTAGTCCTGATTATTATCTCCTTCAGTGTATTCAATAAGATTTCTTACAAATGGGATAGATGCAATTACAATATTATCTTTATTTAACTGTCCCTTATAGTATCCAAATACATTACTAATATACTGTCTTTGCTCAAAAGATATCTCATTTCCATTCCAATAAGCTATATGCGCATTATCTCTACCCGTAATTCGAGAAGCAACAGTCCTATAAAAGTCAAAGTTATGAGTTAAAAGAAGTATTGTAAACGCCTTATTTCCAGCAGATGTAACCATTTCAGAAATATCTTTAATGTATTCAATAATCGCGTACTTATTACGATAATCAAATGACTCAGAAATATCGTCAAGTACCAACAAATATTCCTTATCGCTTTTTTTAGCTACCAAGACCTGGAAAATCATGTTAAGAATAAAGTATGCTCGTTTTTCCCCTGTACTTAGAACAACTAACAAATCATCTTTTGTAACTTCCGAAGAATCATTCTCATCTTTAAATATATACTTAAAGCTTGGCATTTCAGCTTTTAGTATAACATCCTCCTTATTTGATGTTTCAATATTAAACGGAACATAAAAACGTTGTTTAAATAATTCTAGTGCCTTATGCCAATCTGTTTCTTCTTTTTTAGCTTCACTATTAAGTTTTGCTAAATCTGCTTCTGCTTTATTTATCTCAGCCAACAAATCCTTTACATCCTCTAGTAGCGATCCAAAAACCTTAACCCATATTTTCTTTTTGAACAAATCGACATCCCTATACTCAATTACTAAATTGGGGTTATCTCGTAATAGTTTTGCAAAGGTTTGCGTATCTTTATTCTTTTGTAGTGATTTATTAATCTGTTCAAATATGCCTTTTATAACTGAATCATTTAAAACTCGATCCTTTTCTTTCTGTATAAGATTATCTAGTTCCTCCTTTGTCCTTACCGTTATTGAGCTTGAACCATCTTTCGCTACCAGTGTTACATTATTGTTGGCTTTAAAAAAACCGTTATCTCCCAAAGCGTTGCATATCGCTCCATAATTATTATGATCAATTACTCCTTTTTGCATATAAGGTGATTTATCAATCATTTCACTATATTTCTTCTCGTAATCCTCCAATGATTTAGCTATATCCCCTGTTTTCAACATTGTAATCGCTTTATCATTGAACAATTCTGCGTATTTTATCTCCTCAATTGCTAGGGAACAATCCATTCTTGAATCGCCAATATGGCTGATTATTTTTTCAACACATTTCTTTTCTTCGCTAAATGTATATCCCCAGTCGAGTAACATTGTCTTTTGAGCGTCAAACTCACTACGTTTTGTATAACCTAAACTTCCCTTAAACTTTTCATACAGTATGTCCTTCTTTTCATCAATGGTCTTATGAATTCTAATATATTCTTTTCTTAGTTTCGAATTCGCCATTAATAATCCTTGATTGGCGAAATCTTCTTCTTCAAATGGATTTACAACCATGATTTCTTCTGAATTAAGTTGATTACCCCTTTCGTCAACAACAGTACAACTGCTCTTTCTTCCAAATATTAATTCGCGAGGTTCTTTTTGTTCTCTCAAATCCTTAAAGGTCTTAGCCAACGATGATTTCATTGTCCCATTCGGTGCATAAATTATAGCAACATTTTTCTTTGAATAGTCTATCGTATAATTCATTTTTGGAATTCCATAACAATTAGCCAATTCCATCGTAATTTTTTTCATCCCAATTAATTCCTTTCTCAAAAAACATAAATACAGTTATAATATTTTCCAAACTCATATCATACATTATTAATTCTAAGAAGAATTGGCATTTGTGTCAACGTACTAGTTCAAATGTTAGAAACAAATTTGCTGGCTTCGTTTTCATAAAACAAGCCGGCGCTTTCGCGCCGGCTTCCAATCTCTAATCTTAATGTCTATCCAAATCCGTCTTCAACTTCTCTCGCAACTGCTCAACGCTCAGCCACTCGGTATTTGAATCCGAACTGTATTCAAACTCAGGTTCCACAAGCTTACCACCCGGAATAACATCGCGATCTCTCCACCAATCATAGTGAGGATATACGATGAAGTGCTTCTCATACTCGTAGGTGTGAAGAGAATCTTCTCTCGTAAGCATTATCTCATGAAGCTTCTCGCCCTCACGAATGCCCACCTCAGGCTTGTTGCACCCCGGAAGCATCGCCTCAGCCAAATCCGTGATCTTAAACGAAGGAATCTTACTGATAAAAGTCTCACCTCCGCGCGATTCTTCAAGCGCCTTTATAACAAGTTCAACGCCCTGCTCAAGGCTTATCCAGAATCGAGTCATCCTATAATCGGTAATCGGAAGATCTTTCTTCCTCTGATCGATTAGATTCTGGAAAAACGGAATTACGCTTCCTCGACTTCCGGCAACATTACCGTATCTTACTACGGAGAAACGAGTTCCCTCTACACCGCCATACGCATTTGCAGCGCAGAATAATTTATCGGAAACGAGCTTTGTACCGCCGTAAAGGTTTATCGGATTAACTGCCTTATCGGTACTGAGTGCAACCACTTTCTTTACACCCGCTTCAAGCGAAGCATTGATGACATTCATCGCACCGGTGATGTTGGTCTTAATTGCCTCATTAGGATTGTACTCGCACGCAGGCACCTGCTTAAGCGCAGCGGCATGAACAACATAATCCACACCCTTCATAGCCATACGAAGACGCGCCTCATCGCGCACATCGCCGATAAAGAAACGAAGAACCGAACTGTACTCTTTGTACTCGTTGCTCATTATGAACTGTTTATACTCATCTCTAGAGTAAATGATAAGCTTCTTGGGCTTATAATGTTTCATCGCATACTCTACAAAATGATGTCCAAAACTACCGGTTCCGCCGGTAACAAGTATTGTTTTATCGTTAAGCATTCAATAACCTCCTGTAGATAACAGGACAATTGTAACATATTTTTTTGACAGAAAACATGGTTAATTGAACTTTAAGGAACATTTAAAGATATTTGCATGCATAAAGAAAACGGGACGCTACACAAGTAGAGGTTTTTACTTTAAACGCGATTTTTCCTTTTGTACCTTTTTTGTCTTACTCAAAAATAGACTTTTTGCACTTTTTTTAGTAATATATATTAGATTAAACTATAGTAATTTTGCGATATTATTTTCATTTATATTACATATTATTGCTATATCCATTTTTGCTATAATCATATTGAAAGGGCATTATGAAAACTTATCTTGTAACCGGCGGAGCAGGGTTTATCGGCTCCAATTTCATCCACTACATGTTTAATAAGTATGGCGACGATATCCGCATCATCAACGTTGATAAGCTTACTTATGCGGGCAACCTTGAGAACTTAAAGGATATCGAAGACAGAAAGAACTATACCTTTGTGAGAGCGGACATTACCGATGCCGCTGCGATCGAACAGATCTTTACAAAGAACGATATAGATGTTGTGGTTCATTTCGCAGCCGAGTCGCACGTAGACCGTTCGATCAGGAACCCCGAAGTGTTCGTTAAGACAAACGTGCTTGGAACACTCGTAATGCTCAACAACGCTAAGGCATCGTGGGAAAAGGCTGACGGAACCTATCCCGAAGGCAAGAAGTTTTTACATGTGTCTACCGATGAGGTTTACGGTTCACTTGAAGAGGACGGCGGATATTTCTATGAGACTACGCCTTATGCACCGCACAGCCCCTATTCTGCCAGCAAGGCAAGTTCGGACATGCTTGTTAAGGCTTATATGGACACCTACAAATTCCCTGCAAATATAACAAACTGCTCCAATAACTACGGACCTTACCAGTTCCCCGAAAAGCTCATTCCTCTTATCATAAACAATGCACTTCACGGAAAGAAGCTTCCGGTATACGGTGACGGTAAGAACGTTCGTGACTGGCTCTACGTTATGGATCACGCAAAGGCGATCGATATGGTCATCAACAAAGGAAAGCTTTTTGAGACCTACAACGTCGGCGGCCACAACGAAAAGCAGAACATTGAGATAATCAAGATAATAATCGAGACGCTTCGTGAAATGCTTCCCGACTCCGATCCCAGAAAGGCAGCCATTACCGAAGATCTCATAACATATGTTGAAGACCGTAAAGGCCATGACAGAAGATACGCGATCGCTCCCGACAAGATCAAAACAGAGATCGGCTGGGAACCCGAGACTATGTTCAAAGACGGCATCAAGCTC
>JAILEQ010000140.1 GCA_024687305.1 Lachnospiraceae bacterium
ATCTTAGACCTTATGCTCCCCGGGATAACAGGCGAGGAAGTGCTTAAAAAAGTAAACGGCATACCGGTCATAGTGGTAAGCGCCAAGACCGATATCGACCATAAAGTGGAACTTTTATATAACGGTGCCTGCGACTATGTCACAAAGCCTTTTGTGATATCAGAGCTCTTGGCGCGTATAGCGGTAAACTTAAGGAAAAGCGCCGGAACCTCACAGAAGGAAGATTCAAATATCATTACGGTGGGAAACATATCTCTTGATACGGAACTTTTTACCGTAAAAGTCGGAATCGAGGAGATCGCGCTTACGAGAACCGAAGGCGCAATACTTCAGATACTTATGTTAAATCCGAACCGTCCCATCGGACGAAATACAATACTTGACCGTATAATGGACATCACTCCCGATTGTACGGAAAGGTCGTTAAAACAGCACATAAGCAACATTCGGAAAAAGCTTGAAGCGGCAACAGGCGTCGATCATATCGAAGCGGTGTACGGCATAGGTTTCAAATTCATAGGTTAGATTTCAAACGGACAGTTTACGCTGTCCGTTTTTTCTTGACCAAATCTTGACGATTTCCTGACCGCTTTCTTGACACCGTTAGTGTAATATCGTCATTGTAAACAAACACGCATACATCCGAAAGGATGCTAAAGGAGCAATATGGAATACATTTTTAAAGCAAACAACCTTACCAAAACTTACAAACGCTTCACAGCTTTAAACGGTCTTAACATGAATATCAAAAAGGGGTCGATCTACGGATTCGTAGGAAAGAACGGAGCCGGAAAGACAACACTCATAAGACTTCTTACCGGACTTCAAAGACCCACATCGGGCACGTACGAACTGTTCGGCAAAGACCTTTCCGATCCCACTCTCCTTAAAGAAAGAAGACGTATCGGTGCCGTAGTTGAGGTTCCCGCCCTTTACAAAGACATGACGGCCAGAGACAACCTCATTCAGCAATATCTCATGCTCGGTCTTCCTTCTTTCGCCGGACTTGACGATCTTTTGGAGCTTGTGGGGCTTGCGGACACCGGCAAAAAGAAAGTAAGGAACTTCTCGCTCGGAATGCGTCAGCGCCTTGGCCTTGCGGTCGCTCTTTGCGGCAATCCCGATTTCATAATACTCGACGAGCCCACGAACGGTCTCGACCCTCAGGGCATCATCGAGATAAGAGAGCTCATACTTAAGTTAAACAGAGAAAAGGGCATCACATTCCTGATCTCAAGCCACATCCTTGACGAGCTTGCAAGACTTGCCACCGATTACGGTTTCATCGACAGCGGCCGCATCGTAAAAGAGATGAGTGCCGAAGAACTTCGAAACGAATGCCGCAAGTCGGTACGCATGAAAGTAAGCGACACCAAGATACTTGCCAAGATCATGGATGACATGGGCATCGAATACTCGGTTCTCAACGAGTCCTACGCAGACGTCTATGCAGACCTTAACTTCTCGAAAGTCGCAGAGATCTTTGCAAAAGAAAACTGCACGATATTCACTATGGAAGAGCGCGACGAAAGTCTCGAATCCTTCTACCTTTCGCTTATAGGAGGCGAAGAACATGCGTAGAGTTTTATATGCGGATATGTTCAATGTATTCAAAAACAAGATATTTCAGGGCTCCATCGCTCTGACAGTCTTATATCCGCTCATGGAGGCACTTCTCTTTAAGCTGATATACCGGTTCCTTGACGCCGAGCTCCCCGGAGAAGATGTGATAACCGCTTATTCTTCCATCGCTTCGATCGTTATAACCGCCACGATAATCTTCTTACTCGTAAACGACTTTTCGGACGGCGCCATAAGAAACAAGATCATCAATGGGGTAAAAAGAAACCACATCGCTCTCTCAAGCATACTTACGGGAGCCATCATAAGCGGTCTCATGTGCATGAGCACGTGCATCTCCCAAACCATCGTCATCCGATTCCTCACCACCGGATTTTCTTCCCTTAATCCGAGAGATGTTTCTTTGTACTACGCTGCACAATTTGCGGTATCGATAGCTGTCGGAGTATTGATGTCCTCCATCGTGATCGTATTCGGAGGAACGATAATCCCTTACTTTTTGGGGCTCGTGATCGCATTTTTATTCAGAGTCGCAAACCTCATGGTAACGGATAAGCTTTATCCCCAGGACGGACACGTAATGATCACGGGAAAGAGGCTTTTGATCTACAACATTTATGACAGGTTTTGCCCCTTCTCGTATTTTACCGGAACCCTTAACCACCCTTTGAAAGATTGCTTCATAGGATGCGGCGTTTTGATCGCAATATCGATACTTATCACTTTACCTGTATTTAAGAGAAAGGAACTCAAATAGGGAATTAAAATGATCAACATATATAAAGCCAACTTACTAAGAAATATCAAAAACGTTTGCTACCTCGGAGGGCTTTTGATAGCCCTCGTAGTAACATTTACGGTATCAAGCAAAGCAATGGTTCCTATATTTTTGGAAAAATATGAACCCGCACAGTGCATGCTCTTTGTCAGTGTTGCAATGGTGCTGTTCTTCTCAATCTACATACCTGTTTATACCAGCACGGAGTATTCCGACGGTATACTTAAAAACCGTATCATCGCCGGTCACAGCCAGAAAGACTGCTTCATCGCAGCAGTGCTTTCCAACATGACCATCGTGACGATAATGACTCTCGTGTATGTTCTGGCGGGCGTCATAGCGGGGGCAGGTGTGGGAAGCGTGATCGTAAACGTTATATCGATCCTTTTTGC
>JAILEQ010000181.1 GCA_024687305.1 Lachnospiraceae bacterium
TCACACTTTTTCTTCCGGAGCGATCATCGAATAAGCGATGTTGACCGAGTGGTCGGCGACACGCTCAAGGCCGGATACGATATCCGAGAAGATCATGCCGGCTTCGGGAGTACATTCATTCTTGGTAAGACGTGCGACGTGATTGGCCTGATACTGTCTTTCAAGATCGTCAACCTGATCTTCGAGTTTGTTTATCGTATCAAGATTTTCTTCTTTTCCGTTTGTAAATACCTCGACGGAAAGTCTGAACATCTCATTTACTTTGTCAAGCATGATACCAAGCTCTTTTTGTGCGTCCTTCGAGATTGAAACGCCGGATTCAATACGCTGCTTTGCGGCGTCGGCCACATTCTCGGCGTGGTCGCCGATACGCTCTATATCATTTACCACATGGAAGAGACCGCCGATAGACTTTAAGTCTTCAATCGGAAGCGTTGTTTGGTTTATCTTGACCAGATAGTCGGTGATCGCATGATTTAAGAAGTTTATGTTGTCTTCGACTTTGTATACTTCTGCGATATCCTCTTCGTCGAGTGTTATGAGTGCGTTCATGGCACGGTTAAGGTTTTCACCCGCAAGCGATGCCATACGGTCAACTTCCTTTATAACTTCAACAACTGCGGTCGCAGGATTGAAGACAACCTTCTGACCGATGTATTTAAGCTGGTAAGACTCCCTGTAGCCGATCTTCTTGTCTTCGCCGGGTATAAAGAACTCGGTAAGCTTTACGATAGTCCCTATGAAGGGTGTCATTATGATAACCTGAATGATCTTGATGAACAAATGAGAGAATGCAACAACACGACCTGCGTCGTTTCCTGCGATCTTCGACATGATCGATACAAACAGCTCAACGTCGAATGCGAAGAACGCATACATAAAGATCGTACCTATTACGTTAAAGAGTACGTGGATGAGTGCGGCACGCTTTGCGTCCTTTTTACCCGAAAGGGAAGCAAGAACAGCGGAAGTACATGCACCTATGTTACATCCAAGCGTTATATACATACACATCTCAAGGCTCATAAGACCCTGATTTGCAAGTAAGACCATAATTGAAACGGTAACCGAAGAACTTTGAATGATGGCAGTGAGAACGAGTCCCAACAATACTGCCAAAAGGGGTGAAGAAAGTGATGCGAACATATCGAGCACCGCTTGTGAATCTTTCATGTTGCTCATGGCGCCCGACATGGAGCTTAATCCCATAAACAAGATACCAAATCCGGTAATGATGCTTGCGATCTTTTTGATGATCGTATTTTTACAGAACATTACGGTTGCTACACCGACAAGCAAAATGATCGGAGCGATCTTTTCGAGTTTAAACGAAACCAGCAATGCGGTAACGGTAGTACCGATATTGGAACCGAATATAACGCCGGCTGCCTGGGTAAGATTCATAAGTCCGGAGTTAACGAAGCTGACTACCATTACGGTACAGGCCGATGAAGACTGAATCGCAGCAGTAAATATGAAGCCGACCAAAATACCCATGAATCGGTTTGTAGTAAGCTTTTCAAGTATAGCTCTTAACTTTGCACCCGCAAAAGCCTCTATACTGTCGCTCATTTCTCTTATACCGAAAAGAAAGAGCCCAAGTCCGCCGAAAAGGGACATTATCACTCCGAATGACATTGAAAAAACCTCCAAAATGATATCAATGCTTACTCATTTCCCTAAAATTCCAACATTAATTCTATAAAAAAAACACGCTCCTAACAAGAGCGCATTTTACAAATTTATATCAATTAACCGACAGTGTTGTATGAAATATTACATATAGTTTTTCAGATCGCCGAGCATTAACTTCGCATCCTCTTCTTTTCCCGCTTTCAAAGCTTCCCTTATACGGGTCGAAGAGATGTCTTCATTTTGATATTTTTCTTTTTCCACCACATGAACTTCAATATCAAGTTCTTTGGACAATGCCTTTAACGTATCAACATTTCCCATCCCCTTATAGCCGAAAGAAAGATCCTTTCCGCAATATACCGCCTTGACGTGAAGCTTGTCTTTTAATATCTTTCGCACGAAGTCTTCCGGCGAAATGCCGGCCGATTCCTTTGTAAGATAATATTCGGCCAGATAATCGACTCCGAGCGATTCAAATATGCTTCTTCTCTTCTCCTCCGAATAAATGTAGCCGTCCTTGTTAAAAGACAACGGAGAGTCGATCGAAAATGTAAAGACAACGCTCTTAAGAGAGTCTTTTGACGAAACCATCTCGCTTATGAGTTTTCTGTGCCCCAGATGTATGCCGTCAAACTTTCCGATGGCGATCTTGGTCGATACGTCTTTATTCAGTTCTTTTGTCGCATCGCATATTATCATATTAATTGTTTTCCAAAAACATCTTTTCGGGCTTTAAGGCGTTTTCGCCGTCAACCCTCTCATAAATACCCATAAATGTTCCTTCGTCGTTGTAAACACGTACCCTCTTCATTGCGGGAAAAGGAACACCGGAAGTGATCATCTTCGGATACAGTTTGTTTCCGTTATCTATCACTTTTCTGTATTCGTTTCGCACGGTCAAAGCCGGAATATCTTTAAAAACATAATCGGTTTTGATAACGCAGTCTATAAGATTACCTTCGTTTTTAAGTTTGGTAAGCTCATCGAGAGTTCGCGCTGTCGTAAGATCGAACATTCCGGTTTTTGTCCTCTCTAGATCAGTCATGACGGCAAGTTCACCGCATTTGGCCGCAATATCGACACAAAGACTTCTTATATATGTGCCTTTTCCGCAGACCACTCTCATTTTAACTAAAGGAATCGCTATATCAAGTATCTCAAGTTCGTAAATGTCTACGAAAACAGGTTTTCTTTGTACTTCAATTCCTTGTCTTGCAAGCTCGTAAAGCCTTTTTCCGTCGACCCATTTTGCCGAATACATCGGAGGAAGCTGGTCGTAGCCTCCAATAAATGATTTGGCGGCAGTTTTTATGTCTTCGGGCGCAGCTTTCACTTCCCGCTCTTCAATAACGGTTCCGGAATCGTCCAATGTATCCGTACATTTTCCAAGCATAAAGGTAGCGACATACTCTTTTCTTTTATCGTTAAGCATGTCGCATAGTTTTGTCGCGTTTCCGAGGCAGATGGGAAGAACTCCTCGCGCACTCGGATCGAGCGTACCCGTATGTCCTATTTTTTTCTGACCGGTAATGCCTCGCATGACTGCGACCACATCAAAAGATGTAAATCCCGGCTCTTTATATACGTTGATCAGTCCGTTCAGCATATTGTTTTTCTATTCTTGCCGTAAGATTGTTAACAACATCATAGAAGTTGCCTTCCATGATAACGCCTGCAGCTTTCTTGTGTCCGCCGCCGCCGAAATACGAGCATACCTCCGATACATCGATGCGGTCTGTCGAACGCAGGCTCACTTTGTATTTGTGATCGGGCAGTTCGTGCATAAATATAGCCACATCCACGCCCTTTATCTGCTTAAGCGCATTTACTATTCCGTCATAATCGAAAGGATGAGAATTGTAAAACTTCGCCATCTTCTGGTCGATATGCCCTACGCTTACCTTTCCGTCCATTACAAGGATGCTTTCCGAAAGAACGCGTCCGAGTATCTGACTTTGAAGATAAGTCTTTTCATAAAACGTCTCGGCGATTATTGTTGAAAAATCAAAACCGTAACCGATCAGTTTTGCGGCATAATTAAGAGTTTTAGGCGATACATTCGAATACTGGAAAACTCCGGTATCGTGTACCATGCCTATATAGACCGCCTTGGCGATCTCAATGTCCATCAAACTTTCATCGAAGCATTCAAATACCAGTTCTGCGGCGCTTGAAGCACTCGGGACTATAAAGCTAACATCGCTGTCGGTACCGGGATTGGTAATGTGATGATCGATGTTTATTCTTTTTTTCGCTTTGTCATATAAAGCTTCGGCGTCACCCGCACGGTCTTTTACCGTGTCGATCATTATGAACGCATCGAAAACAATGTCCTTTCCCGCTTTTGGATCTTCGACTTTGTCGATATCCTTTATACATGCAAAAACGGGCGGAGGACTTTCAAGATATATGTGCGCATCAATTTCGGGCATGTTCTTTTTAATGTAGAGATATACCGCCATGGTACTCCCCACACAGTCGCCGTCGGGTCTTATATGACCGCTTATGCCTACGCTTTTGATATCTTTAAGTTCTTTTACAAGATCAATCATTTGATTTGTTTACATCCTCAATCAGCTTGGTCATGTTTACGCCGTACTCAATGGACTGATCCATGATGAATGTGATCGCCGGAGTGTTTCGAAGATTGATCCTCTTGGCGAGCTGGGTTCTTATAAAACCTTCCGCACTCTTAAGTCCCTGATATGTGGACTTAACCGCTTCGGCATCTCCGAGTACGCTTATATATGCCTTGCACGTCTTTAAGTCGGGAGCGACTTCAACGGCAACGACACTCGTAAACTGACTGATACGCGGATCCTTTATCTCATCGCCGCGAAGAAGGTTTGCCAGTTCCCTGTAAACCTCTTCGTTTATGCGAATGTTTTTAATACTGTTCTTTCTCACGTTCTGGGAACCTCCACCATAACGTACGCTTCAACTATATCAAGTTCTTCAAATGCATCGAATCCTTCAAATACAAGACCGCATTCGAAACCTGCTTTTACTTCCTTAACATCGTCTTTGAATCTCTTAAGTGACTTAAGATCACCTTCGAATATCTGCTCGCCGGCACGTGAAATACGTACTTTGCAGTTACGTTCGAACTGACCGTCAAGCACATAAGAACCTGCGATGTTTCCGATCGCGGATGCCTTGAATATCTGTCTGATCTCTGCATGACCGATGATCTTTTCTTCGTATACGGGTGCAAGCATACCCTTCATGGCTGCTTCGACATCCTCGATGATCTGATAGATGACTTTGTAAAGCTTTATCTCAACGCCCTCGTGATCTGCCGTCTGCTTTGCAATAGCATCGGCGCGAACGTTAAATCCGATTATGATGGCATTGGATGCACTCGCAAGAGTAACATCGGATTCGTTGATGGCACCTACACCGCCGTGAATGCACTTAACGACAACTTCATCGTTGGAGAGCTTTGAAAGCGACTGCTTGATAGCTTCGACACTACCCTGCACGTCTGCTTTGACAATAAGATTGAGTTCCTTTAAATTGCCTTCCTGTATCTTTGAGAAAAGATCGTCGAGACTCATCTTTGCCTTGATCTCTTCGAGTTTCTTCTCTTTGTTCTGAGAAATGAAGGTCTCCGCAAAGCTCTTGGCCGTCTTATCGTCCTTGTGAGCAATAAATACCTCACCTGCGTTGGGAACATCATTAAGACCGAGTATCTCAACGGGAGTCGAAGGACCTGCCGTTTTAACGTTCTTACCCTTGTCGTTGATCATCGCACGAACTTTACCGTGTGATGCGCCAGCCGAAATGAAATCTCCAACCTTAAGAGTACCCTTCTGTACGAGTACGGTGGCAACGGGACCGCGTCCTTTATCAAGTTCGGCTTCGATAACAAGACCTCTTGCTTTACGCTTGGGATTGGCTTTAAGTTCCAAAATATCGGCAGTAAGCAAAATGGTCTCCAAAAGATCATCGATACCTGTTCCCTTTTTAGCGGAAATGTTTACAAACTCGGTAGATCCGCCCCAATCGGTGGGAATGAGTTCGTATTCGGTAAGTTCCTGCTTAACCTTTTCGGGATTGGCTTCGGGTTTATCGATCTTGTTTACCGCAACTATAACCTCTACACCTGCGGCCTTTGCATGGTTGATGGCTTCAACCGTCTGAGGCATGACTCCGTCGTCTGCGGCTACAACAAGTACCGCAATATCGGTGGAATTTGCACCACGCATACGCATGGCGGTAAATGCCTCATGACCGGGTGTATCAAGGAATGTAATGTCTCTGTCTTTAACATGAACGGTGTATGCACCGATAGCCTGCGTGATTCCGCCGGCTTCACGATCGGTAACGTTGGTCTTTCTGATCGCATCAAGAAGCGAAGTTTTACCGTGATCGACATGACCCATTACGCAGACAACGGGAGGTCTGGTGATCATGTTCTCTTCGGATTCTTCATCCTCTTTAAGAAGTTCTTCGATAACATCGACTTTAACCGCATGCTCACAGATGATCTCATAATCTATGGCGATGTTTTCGGCCTCTTCGAAAGTGATCTCGGAGTTAACGTTCACGATCTGTCCCTGAAGGAACAGCTTCTTTACGATCTGTGCGGGCTGCACTTTCATCTTTTCGCCGAGTTCCTTGATGGTAACAGTGTCATCAAGCGTAATCGTCTTGATAACTTCTTCCTCCACCTCGGGCTTTTTCTCGGGTTTAATGAACTTGCCGGTACGACGTTTCATTGCAAGTGTTTCTTCGTCGTCCTCGGTAAGGAATACTCTGTTCTTGTTACGGCTGTCCTTTTCCTGAAGACGTCTCTTGTCAGACTGCTTCTTTTCGCCGTCTTTATTATCGTAGTTCTTGTTCTTGTATTTGTCGTCTCTTCTGCCTTCAAAACCACCTTTTGACCCGGGCTGAGAAGGTGCTGCGCCGGGGCCTGCAAACGAGATCCTGGAACCGCCCTGAGCAGGTCTTTGTCCGCCCTGTCCGGGACGCTGTCCACCCTGTGCCGGACGCTGTCCGCCCTGCATGGGTCTTCCCTGAGCACCGCCCTGTCTTCGTTCTGCCGGACGTGCTGCGCCGTCTCTTCTGGCTCTCTCGGGTCTTTCCGTTCTTTCAGGCCTTTCGGGACGCTTTGTACGTATATCCGATAAGAACTCTCTCTTGGGAGCTGAAGGTTTTGCTTCCGTAGGAGTCCGGTTCTCAACAGGATTCTTAACCTGTTCCTGAACAGGTTCCTCGGGAACCGAATTTGAATGTGCTCTGTTAAGAGCATCCGGACGAACCTTTATAAGTCTGGGAGCGGCATAATCGCTTCCGAATATCGTGCGGTCGTTCGGTCTTTGACGCTGTCCTCCCTGAGCGGGTGCCTGAGGACGGGCCTGACCCTGAGGTCTTGCGCCACCCTGCATCGGTCTCTGACCTCCCTGTGCGGGACGCTGGCCGGGCATATTTGAGTTGTGAGGATTGCTCACCATTATGATTTTCTTTTTCTTGGGTGCTTCGGCCTGAACCGGTTTACCTTCGGGTTTTGCCTGAGGTTTTGCGGGGGCATCCTTAGCTGCTTCTTCCTTTGCGGGCGAAGCTTTTACAGGTGTCTCCTTGGCAGCTTCGGTCTTGGGTGCTTCAGCCTTGGGTGCAGCCTTCTTTCCGAATTTGCCTTTTACCAGTGCGATCGCATCGTCTTCAACAGAGGACTGCGCCGCCTTGACTTCAATTCCTTTTTCGTTCAAAAAGGCAATTATGTCCTTGGATTGAATATCCAATTCTTTTGCTAACTCATGTACTTTCATTTTTGCCATTTACTGATCAGTCCTCCAAATTATCGTTTGACATGTTATAGATTTTAAGTATCGACTTTGCAAATCCTTCATCACATACGGCGAGCATCGCTCTTACATCTTTTCCGATGGCTTTCGCCATTTCTTCCTTAAGTCCATACTCGATGATCGGCGTCTCATAAAATGTACACATGTCGTTGAATTTCTTTTTTGTATTGTCGGAAGCATCCCCTGCTACTATGACCAAAAATGCCTCCCCGCTTTTGACGGAAGATTCCGTTTGAAACTCTCCGCTTTTTAGCTTTCCTGCCTTCGTACAAAGACCTAACATAGACAGTAATTTATTGTTCAAATGATTCTGACTCCTTTAATAAACTATCATACACCGCGCTTGGGATCTCTGTCTTGAACGCACGCTCGAGTCCTTTGTTTTTGATCGCCTTTTCAAGGCATTCTCTGCACTTGCATACATAAGCGCCGCGTCCGTTCATCTTTCCTTTAAAGTCAAGCGATATTGTACCGTCGGGAGCATGTACAACGCGAATAAGTTCGCGCTTGTCTTTCATCTCTCTGCAACCGACGCATTGTCTTAACGGGACTTTTTTGTTCATCCGTCGCCTCTTTCTTATTCTTCGGTGTTTTCGGTGCCTTCTTCACCCTCGTACTCGCCGTCGTATTCGCCTTCTTCGTACTCGCCCTCTTCGTACTCACCTTCTTCGTACTCATCGTACTCTTCGTAATCGTCCATGTAGTCTTCATAACGGAATCCGGGAGCATCCTTAGCCTGCGATTCAGACTTGATGTCGATCTTGTAGCCAGTAAGTCTGGCTGCAAGGCGGGCGTTCTGTCCCGACTTACCGATCGCAAGTGAAAGCTGATAATCGGGAACTACTACCTTTGCAGTCTTCTCGTCGGGATCGGCGAATACCGCAACGATCTTGGCGGGACTTAAAGCATTCTGTATAAGGTTACCGGGGTTCTCATCCCAGTTGATAACGTCAATCTTCTCGCCTCTTAACTCTTCAACGATCGCATTTACACGCGCACCGTTCATACCTACGCAGGCACCTACGGCATCTACGTTGGGATTGTTGGACCAAACTGCGATCTTGGTACGGCTTCCTGCCTCACGTGCGATGGACATGATCTCTACGGTTCCGTCTTTGATCTCGGTAACTTCCTGCTCGAAAAGTCTCTTTACGAGTTCGGGATGGGTACGGCTTACCAAAACCTTGGGTCCTTTATTTGTGTTCTTTACTTCAAGCACATAAAGTTTGATACGCTCGGTAGGTCTGAACTCCTCTGTGGGAACCTGCTCGCTTTCTGTAAGGATGGCGTCGGTCTTGCCAAGATCTATCGAAATGTTCTTTCCTACATATCTTTGAACGATACCCGTAACAACATCTCTTTCTTTCTCGTAGAAGATATTGTAAACAACGCTTCTTTCTTCCTCACGGATCTTCTGAGTGATGACGTTTCTTGCGTTCTGAGCGGCAATACGTCCAAACTCCTGTGACTTTATCTCTACCTTAACGGTATCGCCGACACCTGCGTTTGCATCGATGGCTCTTGCGTCTGCAAGTGAGATCTGGGTTACCGGATCTTCTACGTTCTCAACAACTTCCTTTTCGGCATAAAGAAAATAATCGCAAGTCTCTCTGTCGATCTCAACCTTCATGTTATCTGCTTTGCCGAAATGATTCTTGCAGGCGGTAAGAAGCGAATTCTCAATCGCGTCAAAAAGTACCTCTTTGGGTATCTGCTTCTCCTTTTCAAGTGCGTCAAGTGCTTCAAGTAAAGCCTTATTCATTTTAAGTATCCTCCGTTTTTAAAAATCAAGTGTAAGATTTATTTTTGCTATGTCTTTTCGGGAAAAAGAAACCTCTTTTTCCAAGATCATAAGTGTAACCGTATCTTTGTCAAAGCTTACAAGCTTTCCGGTAAACTCTTTTGTACCGTCGATGGGTTTGTATGTCTTAATATCCACATCCTCACCGATGCTCTTTTCAAGATGTCTATCCTTTTTAAGCGCACGACCGAGCCCCGGACTCGATACCTCAAGATAGTAAGCGTCATCGATAAACTCGTTCGCATCAAGCGCATCGCTTAACGCTCTGCTGACCGCTTCGCAGTCATCGATCGTGACTCCGCCTTCTTTGTCGATATAAGCTCTTAAGTACCACTCGCCCGCTTCTTCGACATATTCGACATCGTATATATCAACGCCTTTTGCCTCTGCGATAGGCCTCAGCAGCTCTTCGGTCTTTGCTTCGTAGCTTTCTCTTTTACTCATTGTTCCTCGTTTTCTTTGTGCCTTATTACATAAATTAAAGTGGCCTGAAACCAAGCCACTTTAGTAAAAAAAATAATTCTACATGAGCATACTAACATCAAGTAAACATAAAATCAAGTGTTTTTTCAATAAAACACGATTTTCTTACAATTCTTCGGTAAGAGGAGTCACCGTACCCATGGCAACGGTGAGATTTCCGTTTCTGACTCTTATCTCATCGATCATAGCCTTTTGATCGGCATCCTTTTTAAGACTGACAAGGAAGTTTAATTCAAACATGCTTCCTAAGTTTGTTGTCTTAACCTTGTCGAGTTTTGCTTTATTGGTATATTTTTCGAATATGTCGTCAAATGCGCCGTTAAAGTTAAGATTCTCGGGAATAACGATCTTAAGCTGAAGCGTTTCGTCCTTTTTGTCGCCAAATCCCGCTTTACAAAGAACAATCATCAATGCTCCGACAAGTATCGTTATGATAGCGGCAAATCCTATATATCCCATGCCCGTAGCAAGACCTGTGGCCATGGCAAAGAATATCGTTCCGATCTCTTTTGATGTGCCGGGTATCGATCTGAAACGTATGAGACTGAACGCTCCGACTATCGCAACCCCGGTTCCGAGATTTCCGTTCACCATCATGATGACGCTCATTACAAGTATGGGAAGGACGGTAAGTGTAATGACAAAGTTCTTCGAATACTTCTCACTGCATATCATATAGGTTGCGGCGATCACAATGCCGAGTGCGATCGATGCGACGCTGCAAAGTAACATTCCTTTGAGTCCGAGAGTAATCATTCCCGTTCCCGACTGATTTAAAATGCTGTCCAGCATAT
>JAILEQ010000039.1 GCA_024687305.1 Lachnospiraceae bacterium
GCACAAGATATTGTGTCAGACATGAGACATGTTACTAATAATTGTATTAGAGGGAAGGATACGTTATGAGTCAGACCGAAGAATGTAAAGACATAGATTACGGCGAAAAGTTTAAGCCGAATAAGGAAGTTTGGGTAATTAAGAAGGACGGAAGCCGCGAAGCTTTTAATGTTCAGAAAGTTGTAAATGCCGTTTCCAAGAGTGCGTATCGTGCGCTTACGAAGTTTACGGTTGAAGATAATGAGAAGATCTGCAAATTTGTTGTGGATCGTATTAATGATATGGATGTACAGGAGATTCCGATCCCTGTAATGCATAATATTGTTGAGACGGCTCTTGAAGATGTTAAGCCGATAGTTGCCAAGTCGTACAGAGATTATCGTAATTATAAGCAGGACTTTGTACGTATGCTGGACGATGTTTATAAGAAGAGTCAGTCTATCATGTATATCGGTGACAAAGAGAATGCCAATACCGATTCAGCGCTTGTTTCCACGAAGAGAAGTCTTATATTCAATCAGCTCAATAAGGAGCTTTATCAAAAGTTCTTTATGACAACGGAAGAGATTCAGGCTTGCAGAGACGGATATATTTATGTTCATGATATGTCCGCAAGACGAGATACCATGAACTGTTGTCTGTTTGACGTTGAGAATGTTCTGTCGGGCGGTTTTGAGATGGGTAATATCTGGTACAACGAACCCAAGACTCTTGATACCGCATTTGATGTTATAGGTGATATAGTTCTTTCCGCAGCTTCACAGCAGTACGGCGGATTTACCGTTCCGAGTGTGGATCTGATCCTTGAGCCTTATGCGGAAAAATCTTATGCAAAGTATGTCGATAAGTACGAGAAGCTGGGAATCGATAAAGAGACTGCGGAAGCAGAAGCTTTAAAGGATGTTACGAGAGACTTTGAGCAGGGCTTCCAGGGATGGGAATATAAGTTTAATACGGTTGCTTCCTCGAGAGGAGATTATCCTTTCATTACGGTTACCGCAGGTACCGGTACGGGAAGATTTGCAAAGCTTGGCACCATTCAGATGCTTAATGTCAGAAGAAAAGGACAGGGCAAGAAAGAGTGTAAGAAGCCTGTTCTTTTCCCGAAGATCGTTTTCCTTTACGATGAAAATCTTCACGGACCCGGAAAAGAGCTTGAAGACGTATTTGAGGCGGGTGTTCTTTGTTCCGCAAAGACTATGTATCCCGATTGGCTTTCACTTACGGGTAAGGGATATGTGGCTTCCATCTACAAGCAGTACGGAAAGATCATTTCTCCGATGGGCTGTCGTGCATTTTTAAGCCCCTGGTATGAAAGAGGAGGAATGCATCCCGCAGATGATAACGATGTTCCGATCTTTGTTGGAAGATTTAATATCGGAGCCGTTTCTTTGCACCTTCCCATGATTCTTGCAAAGGCAAGAAAAGAGAGCAGAGATTTCTATGAAGTTCTTGATTATTATCTTGAACTTATAAGACAGCTTCATATAAGAACTTATGCTTATCTCGGTGAGATGCGTGCTTCCACGAACCCTCTTGCATATTGTGAAGGCGGTTTCCTCGGCGGACATTTGAAACTTACCGATAAGATCAAACCTCTTCTTAAGGCTGCTACCGCAAGTTTCGGTATTACCGCTCTTAATGAGCTCCAGGAGCTTTATAACGGCAAGTCTTTGGTCGAAGACGGTGAATTTGCCGTTCAGGTTTTGGAATACATCAATAAGCGTATAAATGAGTTTAAAGAGGCTGACGGAAATCTTTATGCTATTTACGGAACACCCGCCGAAAACCTTTGCGGTTTGCAGGTTCAGCAGTTCAGACGTAAGTACGGTATCATCGAAGGCGTAAGTGACAGGGAATATGTTTCAAACTCATTCCATTGTCATGTTTCCGAAGATATCACTCCCATTCAGAAACAGGATCTTGAGAACAGATTCTGGGATCTTTCAAACGGAGGAAAGATTCAGTACGTTAAGTATCCCATCGATTACAATATTGATGCAGTAAAGACTCTTATAAGAAGAGCAATGGATATGGGATTTTATGAAGGCGTAAATCTTTCCCTTGCTTATTGCGATGATTGCGGACATCAGGAACTTGAGATGGACGTTTGTCCCAAGTGCGGCAGCCGTAACCTTACAAAGATAGATCGTATGAACGGATATCTCAGCTATTCGCGTGTACATGGCGATACCAGATTAAACGATGCCAAAATGGCTGAAATTGCAGAAAGGAAGTCCATGTAAATGCGTTATCATAATATTACAAAGGACGACATGAAGAACGGTGACGGTCTTCGTGTAGTTCTGTGGGTTGCAGGCTGCAATCATTGCTGCAAGGGTTGTCAGAATCCATGTACATGGGATCCCGACGGCGGATTGTTGTTTGATGATGCTGCCAAAGCAGAGATTTTTGAACAACTTGATAAATCCTATATTTCCGGCATTACTTTTTCCGGCGGCGATCCTCTTCATCCCGCAAACAGAATGGATGTAAGAGCTCTGGCCCATGAAATTAGGGAAAAATATCCCGATAAGACTATCTGGGTTTATACCGGCGATGTTTGGGAGAACATTTATCATTATCCCTTAATGAAAGATGTGGACGTAGTTGTGGACGGTGAATTTGAGATTGACAAGCTTGATGTAACCCTTATGTGGAAGGGAAGTTCCAATCAGCGTGTCGTTGATGTTCAGAAGACCCTCGCAAGTACCGATCCCATAGTTCCGGTGCTTCATTGTCAGGATTATTATAAGGGGTAAAAGTGATGCAAAGAGTTGCAAGATTTGAAAAGGTTTCTTTTGACCGATTTATCGCAGATTTTAAAGATACGTTTCCGGAATTTTCCGATTCGCAGATAAAGGAAATTTACGAAGAGATCAAGTTACCCAAGAGGGCTACCGCAAAGAGTGCGGGATACGATATTTATATGCCGATCGACTTTACGCTTTCGCCGGGAAAGACCGTTAAGATACCTACGGGTATTAGAGTGTATATGGAGCCTGAATATGTATTTATGATCTATCCCCGATCCGGACTTGGATTTAAGTTCAGACTTCAGCTTAACAATACCGTCGGAGTAATTGATGCGGACTATTATGAATCGGATAATGAAGGTCATATTTTCGTTAAAGTAACAAACGATTCCAATGAAGATAAGACTGTTGAACTTAAAAAAGGTAACGGTTTTGCTCAGGGAATATTCATGCAGTATGCGATAACTTTTGATGATGAAGTTACGGCTCAAAGAAACGGTGGATTTGGATCGACGACAGGGAAGTAGTTTTTAAAACTACTTTCTTTAGTTTATAAAACAATATGGTTGATAAATGAAATAAATAATGCTATTATTTGAAAAGCGCATAAATACTATGTTTTTGAAAGGAGCAGGGGTATGTTTCCATATACGATAATGACGGATTCAACTGCAGATCTTCCCCGGGAAGTGATCGACAAGTATGATCTTAAGGTTATAAATCTTACGTATAATATTTTGGGTAAGAGTTACGGTCACGGTGAAGAACTCGATCCCAAAGAATTTTACGGACTTATGAGAGCGGGAAATCTTCCTTCAACTTCTCAGGTTAATCCCGAGGAAGCCAAGGAATGTTTTGCCAATATTTTGAAAGATAACAAAAATCTATTGTATGTTGCATTTTCTTCGGGCCTTTCGGGCACATACAACAGCGGAAGAATAGCAGCCGAGGAAATGAAAGAAGATGATCCTTTTTTAAACATTGAGGTTGTAGATACATTTGCCGCATCGCTCGGTGAAGGTCTTATGGTATATTATGCCTGCAAAAACAGGGAAGAAGGCATGAGCCTTGAAGACAATGCAAAATGGCTTAAAGAACATGCAAATAATTTTGTTCATATGTTCACGGTAGATGATCTGAACCATCTTTTCAGAGGTGGCAGAGTATCGAAAAGCACCGCTTTTGTAGGTACCGTTTTGAATATCAAACCTATACTTCATGTTGATAACGAAGGTCGTCTTATCCCGCTTACCAAAGTGAGGGGTCGTAAGAAATCACTTTTGTCTTTGGTTGATGAAATGGAAAAGAGAATGGGTTCTTATAAAGACAAGAATCCGATCGTTTTCATCAGTCACGGAGACTGCCTTGAAGATGCTGAATTTGTAAAAAATGAAGTTTCTTTGCGTTTCGGGATAAATGAGTTTATAATAAACTTTATCGGACCTACGATAGGAGCACATGCGGGTCCCGGTACGGTAGCTCTCTTCTTCCTCGGAGATGAGAAATAGTGATTGATTGAAAGGATTCATTTATGTACGGATATCAGAAAACCGTAAGGCTTGTTATGCTTGAGTACCTGTTGGTTTTACTGTTTCATGTTGTATACGGGTATTTTAAGTTCGGAACCGATATCGGTTTGATAGTGCTTATAGTTTCGTGCATAATGATATCAATTTCGTTTATAATTTCGCTTCTTGTTAAGAACGAAGATTTTGTTGTATATTCGCTCTTTGTTTCTATTGCGATCTCAACGACGGTTATCGGGTGTGCGGAACATACACTCGCACACTCGATACTGATTTTTCTTGCTGTAACCGCCGGTTTCACAATTTTCATGCAGGAAAAGTACATACTGTTTTCATTTGTCTGTTCATGCATTTGTCTGCTTGCATATGCACTGTTCTTAAAAGAACAGTTATACTATGCCGTTGATTCGATGCTCATATATACGTTTTATTGTCTGGTATATGTAACAGCCAGTGTAAATATGTATATAGTTGTAAAAAACGCACATGAATACAATAAAGGCATGGCCGAAAAAGCCGAAGAAGCAGAACGTGCCAATGAATCCAAAATGCTGTTTTTGGCGAACATGTCTCATGAAATTAGAACTCCCATGAACGCCATAAGCGGAATGGCTGAACTTTCTCTTAATGAAGATCTTACACCGCAGGCAAGGGAAAATCTTGAAAACATCAGAAATTCGAGTAAGGTATTACTGGCGGTCGTAAATGATATTCTTGATTATTCCAAAATGGAAAGCGGAATGATGGATATTGTTCCGGTAACTTATTCTTTGTCACATTTGATCAAAGAAACCGTCAATATGATGCAGATCAGACTGTCGGATAAGAATGTCGAACTTAAATATACGATACAAAAAGAACTTCCCGATGTTTATTTCGGAGATGAGATCCGTTTCAGGCAGATTCTTTTCAACCTTTTGTCCAATGCCATAAAGTTTACGGATAACGGTTATATTCTGTTGGATGTATCGGGTGAGATCGTTAAAGAAGATACGGCTAAGCTTATTGTTTCTGTTACAGATTCGGGAATAGGTATTCGAAAAGAAGATCTGCAACGTCTTTTTACAAGTTTTCAGCAGCTTGATTCGCACAAATCACATGTCAGAGAAGGTACCGGACTCGGGCTTGCGATTTGCAGAGAACTTGTTTCTTTGATGGGCGGTGAGATCACCGTAGAAAGTACTTACGGCGTCGGTTCGAAATTTACGTTTACGCTTATTCAGAGAATTTCAAACAAGAAAGAGATAGCAGTTTTCTCTAACAGTGCAAATAAGGACGAAGAAACAAAATTAAAAGTAAATAATGCAAAAGTATTGATAGTTGATGACAATGCGGTTAATCTAAAGGTTGCGCAGGGATTGCTTAAGACCTTTAATCTTACTGTGGATACATGTAAAAGCGGTAGAGAGTGTCTTGAGTTAATGAAGAAGAACAGAGATTACGATCTTGTTTTCTTAGATCATATGATGCCCGAACTTGACGGTATAGAAACACTTAATCTTATCCGTGCCGATTCCGACGAATATATGAAAAAGGTTCCGATTGTCGCACTTACAGCCAATGTTATGAACGGTGTCAGAGATATGTTCATTTCCGAGGGATTTAACGATTATGTTCCCAAGCCTATAGATATGGTATGGGTAAACAGTATTTTAAGAAAATATATTCCGATCGAAAAGCAAAGTTAAAGATCGGATTGTCATTCAGGAGGATTTTTTATGAAAATCAGATCAAGATATGCTCCAAGCCCTACGGGCAAGATGCATGTCGGCAATTTAAGAACGGCTCTTTATGAGTATCTTATCGCCAAGCATGAGGGCGGCGATTTTATTCTGAGAATAGAGGATACCGATCAGGAACGTTTTGTTGAGGGTGCCGTTGACATCATAAACAGAACTTTAAAACAGGTCGGAATTGAACACGATGAAGGACCCGATAAAGATAAAGGATACGGTCCTTATGTTCAGTCTGAGAGAGTTAAGACGGGTATTTATCTTAAATATGCAAAGGAGCTGATCGAAAAAGGAGAAGCTTATTATTGTTTTTGCTCCAAGGAAAGACTCGATTCTCTTAAGACCGAGATTGTAGAAGGAAAAGAGATCTCTATATATGATAAGCATTGCTTATCTCTTTCCAAAGAGGAGATTGAACAGAATCTTAAAGAAGGTAAACCTTATGTTATAAGACAGAACAACCCTCAAGAGGGTACAACGACCTTCCATGATATTCTTTACGGAGATATTACCGTAGAGAACAAAGAGCTTGACGATATGATCCTTATAAAGTCGGACGGTTATCCCACATACAATTTTGCCAATGTTGTCGATGATCATACGATGGAGATCACACATGTTGTCAGAGGTAACGAATATCTTTCTTCGGCACCCAAATATGACAGATTATATAATGCTTTCGGCTGGAAGATACCTACGTATGTTCATTTACCTTTGATCACAAACGAGGAACATAAGAAACTTGCCAAAAGAAGCGGCTCCTCCTCGTTCGAGGATCTTGTCGAGCAGGGATTCTTGCCCGAAGCCATCATCAATTTTATTGCTCTTCTGGGATGGAGTCCCGAAGATAATAACGAGATATTCTCCTTGCAGGAGCTTATTGAAAAGTTTGATTACAGACGTATCAATAAATCACCTGCGGTATTCGATCTTGTTAAATTAAGATGGATGAACGGGGAATACATCAAAAAGATGAATGATGAGAGATACTTGCAGATGGCTCTTCCCGTTGTTAATGAAGTCATCACAAAGGATCTCAACAAAGAAAAAATAGCGATGATGTGTAAGACAAGAATAGAGGTGTTCACGGATATCAAGGACCACATCGATTTCTTTGAAACACTTCCCGAATACGATGTTTCAATGTACGAACACAAGAAAATGAAGTCAACACTTGAGTCGAGTCTTGAAGTGTTAAAAGAAACACTTCCGATGCTCGAAGCATTTGATGACTACACCAACGATTCCCTTTATGCACTTTTGTCGGGATATGTAGAAGGAAAGCAGGTAAAGACGGGCTTTGTTATGTGGCCTATAAGAACGGCTCTTTCCGGAAAAGAGATGACTCCCGCGGGTGCTACCGAGATACTTGAAGTTCTCGGCAAGGAAGAGTCGTTAAACAGAATAAGGAAAGGCATTGCCTTACTTGAAAAATCTGTCAGCTGATGAATATCAGCTAAAAGCGATAAATCATCCGGACGGTCCCGTCTGTGTTCTGGCGGGACCCGGTTCCGGAAAAACGTACATTTTAACACATCGTATTAAATATCTCATTGAAACAGGTCGTTATTTACCACAAGAAATATTAGTCATTACATTTACGAGAAAAGCCGCAGAAGAGATGCGGTCGAGATTCATTTCCATGGGTGTTTCCCACGGATCACTGGTTACTTTCGGTACATTTCATTCAGTTTATTATCAATTCTTAAAGTTATTCAATGACGGACATGTTCCGTATATTCTTTCCAATAAAGAAAAAGCAGAGATACTCAGAAACATTTTTAATTCAAATATCAATTTAAAAAGCCTTGAAGCTGTTTTTACAGAAGGCATCGACACTATTCTTTCAATGATCTCAAAAAGAAAATCGGGAAGCAAGGAAAGTTCGGTGTTGGAAAAAGATCCTGCTTTTATCAGGCTTTACAATGAATATGAATCGGCAAAAGAGAGTGCAAATAAGATTGATTATGACGACATACTGATCCTTTGCAAGAAAATGTTTGAAGAATATCCCGAAAGCGTTGATCTCATAAAAGAGAGGATCAAATATGTTTTGGTTGACGAATTTCAGGATATCAATCCGATTCAGGCAGACATATTAAGAAAGATCGTAACAGACAATAACCTTTTTATAGTAGGAGATGATGATCAGTCTATTTATCGATTCAGAGGCGCTTCCTATGAGATCATGAGTGATTTTATAAAAGAATTTTCTCTCAATGTGATCGGCCTTAAGAACAATTACAGAAATCCAAAATGTGTTCTTAATCCATCGGAATCGCTGATCAAAGAAAATAAGGGACGTCTTAAGACGTACGATCTTATCTCGCAAAGTAATATAAAGGGTATTTTTGATGTTAGACTTATGCCTACAAAGGCAGATGAACTGTATGAAATCAAAAAAATAGTAAATGACAATAAAAACAAGGATCTTTGCATATTGGTGCGGACCAATAAAGATCTTAATTTCTATGAATCGGTTTTCTCAAAAGTATCGCTTTCCTCAGACGAGTTAAAAAAAGAAATCTATGCGACTTTAAAGCATTACGTCGATTTCGCTTTATATTCTCAAAGGAAAGATATGCTGTTTATATTACGAACACCCGAAACATACGTCTCCAATTCCATATTTACCGATTCTTATGTCGATCTTGAAGAAATGGTAAAAAGAGCGGGCAGTCTTTCGACTAAAAACTCACTTAACATATTGAACAATCATTTTAAAGTGTTAAAGAAGCTTCCTCCGTTTGCCTTTTTAAACTATGTGATAAATATAGTGGGTATTAAAAACAACTTTTATGAAAAAGCCGCTTCGAAAACAAAAGCCGGTGTTGACGTTATTTTTCATGAACTTATCGACAAATCTAAAGGTATGAAAACATTAAAAGAATTATCCGACTTTTTAAGTTTGGATGATACGGTTTCTTTGTACCGTTGTAAAGTAAAAGTGCTCACATTCCATGCTTCAAAGGGGCTTGAATTTGACACTGTCATATTACCGGATGTAAATGAGGGACGCATACCGTCAAGAGCATTTTTAAGCCTCGACAACAACGATGAAGAAAGACGTTTATTTTACGTAGCTATGACGAGGGCAAGGGAGAATCTGCATATTTTTGCCGTTAAAAAGGAGGGCAGTTCGTCAGTTTTGCCTTCAAGATTTATCACCGGTTTTCTTGATAAATATCACAAGTAATTTAATTGTTGAGTCATCAAATATTCTCTGATAAAATCAGATTATAAGTTTTGGCTTGGAAGGTTAATCATGAAATTTTGCCCCAATTGCGGTTACAAGTTCAGTGATGAAAAAGAAAAATTCTGCAGAGATTGCGGTTTTGACAGGTTTAATCTAAATGATAAGACCGTCGGTCGCGATGAGCAGTTAAAAGAACCGACAACGGCAGATAAGTTTAAAGCATATCTTAATAATACGATTTTTGATAACAGTCCCGTTAATGGGTTTCACGGAATGATGGGGATGATGGGAATGATGGGTGCCGGCGGATCGGGCAGAAGTTTTTCTTATTCGTCCAGCGGAATGTCCATGAATTCGGGATGTGATTACAATGTTAAAGAAGTTGACGGTAAACTCATAGCATCGGTTCGAATGCCCAATCTTTTCGCCACTACTCCCAAAGAGTTTAATATCGAAGATGAAGTATTTAATAAGATCACTTCAATAATTGACAAATATGATGGCGATAAATGGGACGGGTTCAATAAGCATGCGACGGATGTAATGGATGGGACCTCCTATTCCTTTTCTTATTGTGACGGAAAAGACAGAAAGATCCATGCGACCGGATATATGTGCAGTCCCGACGGATTTGGCAGCGCCATGAGAGAAATATTTGATGTGATAGATGAGATCTATTATATCAATTTCCCCGATTACTATAAGATAATGGAAAAGTATATAGTCGGAGACGTAATAAAGAAATACGGCGAGACTAACCGTTCGGTTTCCTACGGAAACATAATGGGTACATCCAAGTATCTTTGTTACAATCCCGACCGCTTTGTGGTTGGCGAAAATTCCCTTCCCCCGGGTTTTCTTACTTACAGACTGTTCGGAGATTATTGCAGAGAAGAAAATGACGATCCCAAAATAAAGATAAGAGCGATAACCGTAATGATCGAGAAAGTGAAAGCAGAGGATTCCGACTACCACGGCACGGGATTAAAACTCATGTACTGGGGCTTTAATGAAAATTCCGAAGTTGAATTATTGGATGAGTATCTGTTAAACGGCGATTTTGTGCGAGGACAGCAAGGATCGTTCTATATATTTACTTACAACAGTGCTTTCGGACCCGTGATCGGATATTTCCTTGCTGCAGATTATAAATACGGCGATCTCAAGCAGAAGTTTCATTTTTATATGTATAAACTTGCTAAAGACAAGCTGGAAATCATCGACGAAGACTTTGAAGATGTATCTGTCGAACAAGGTATTCTTAGCGATGAGCAAATTGAAAAACTGGCAGCTGTTGCCGATAAAGCCTGCATGGACTATTTGGCGAATTATATAAGGACTTGTGAGTCGCGTAAATATTTTAACATCTATCCCAGCACACATACGACAAACAGTGTGATAGCATTACAGTGGAAATCATTTATATGTGATGATTTTGTTGAGGCCACAAAGGTCACAAAACAGGGAGAGCAGATAAAAGATTGCAGAATTGAAGTATATAAAATGAGTTAAAAAGAGGTCAGGTTTTACCTGACCTCTTATGGTTACATTTCGTCAAAATCAAGATTATCGAGATATTCATCGAATTTGTCTTCGACAGCTTCAAATTCTTCGTCGCTTTCGATCATCGAAAGAACGGGTTCTTCATTGGGGTCGTCGGGGTTTTCGCTGTATCCGTAAAACCAGACATCCTCGGTGGGATTTTCTTCCTCATCAAGCGGAAGCAATGCAATATAATCTTTTCCGTCTACGGTAAGTATCGTTAACACCGAGCAGGTAACATCACCGTCGTCGGTAGTAATAGTGACGGTCATTTCATCATCGGGCACATCATCAAAATCTTCGGGTCTTAAATCGCTCATATATATGATCCTTTTTCTTTGTACTTTTTTTGTGAATATATCATTTTTGTCTTTGAATATCAAGTATTCGTTGAAAAAGAAGCCTGAAAACATTATACTGTTTTTATGAGTTTACAGATCGTAAAAACTAAATTTACGGGATTTGGAAGCAAAAGTACCGGTGACGGTATTTATTTTTGTGTCACGATGGAAATCCTCTCAAAAGGCGGGATCGTTTTTTACGATAAAAAGACTTTTGAGGAATTTGAAAGAGTATTATTCGATGATTCGATGTGCTACGGCAACGTTTATTGCGTTATCGTAAAAGGGATCAAAAAGGATACTCTTTATCGTTATTTCAATGCGGATAAGGAATATACCGACGAATATTCGGGTGTAGTATTTAAAGACGCCTCATACGGCGCAAGCAGGAAGTCTTGTGACGTTTATTCAAAAGTGATCAAAGAGTTGTCTCTTGCGGACGACAATGATGTCAATCCGCTCACACCTTATTGTGATTCGATATTTTATCTTGGGAATGTAAGAGCGCTTACCATGCTCGATAAAAGTGTTCCCAAATCAGATAGAGGTACATTTAAGGGTCTTTGCTCGAAAATTGAATACTTTAAGAGTTTAAATATATCCGGGCTTATTCTTTTGCCCTGTTATGAATTTTCGGAAACTGATTTTACGGACAAAGATATCTCTTCGCCCATTAATTACAAGCTGAGTAAAAATGACAGCCCCAAGATAAATCTGTGGGGATTTAAGGACAGTTACTATTTCAGCGTAAAAGCCGCATACAGTAAATCTTCGGATCCGGAGAAGGAATTCAGGGAGATGATCAAGCTTTATCACAATAACGGTATTGAGATCATCATGACCGTTTATTTTCCCGATAAAGTGAAAAAAGAACTTATTTCTGCCGTTTTAAGACATTATGTTGTCAATTTCCGAGTTGACGGATTCAGAATACAGGGCAACAACATTGACAGCGATCTTATCTTTCAGGATCCATTTTTAAAGAAAACCAAGCTTATGCTTGAGGATAAAGACATTAACCGTTTCTACTCGGATAAACCCGTTATGTTTAAAAATCTTTCTTTGTACACTCATGATTTTCAGGATATTGCAAGGAGTTTCCTGAAGGGTGATGAGGATAGGGTTTCTTCGTACAGCTATTTATTAAGAGAAAACAGCAGGACATTTGAGCCTATCCGTTATATTACTGATTATTGGGGATTTACGCTCAACGATCTGGTATCTTACAATTTCAAACATAACGAAGAAAACGGTGAAAACAATTTAGACGGAAATAATTATAATTTTAGTTGGAATTGCGGTATTGAAGGTGTTACCAAGAAGGCTTCAATCAATAAACTCCGTTTAAAGATGGCTAAAAATGCGCTGATCTTGTCTTTTATATGTCAGGGCTCACCGGTTCTTCGCGGAGGCGATGAGTGGCTTGATACTTGTTTCGGAAATAACAATCCCTGGTGTCAGGATAATGAGACAGGGTGGGTTAAGTATGCAAAAACAAAGACATCGAATGAGTTTTTTGAATTTACAAAAGGACTTCTGGAGTTCAGAAAAAAACATACGGTGCTTCATCAGCCTTATGAATTGAAACTTCTTGACTATATGTCATGTAAGCTTCCCGATATTTCGTTTCATTCCGAAGAGCCTTTCAGGATGGATCAAGATCCCGTTTCACGTTCTTTTGCATTTCTTCTTTGCGGGAAATATGCAAAACAGTATACGAAGAAAGAAGAAGATTCGATATATGTAATTTTTAACATGTATTGGGAAGAAGTAAGATTTGCTTTGCCGGTAAACGATCTTAATCATGAGTGGTTTAAGCTTCTTTGTACCGACGGTTCAACAAATCAGTCTTTTGACGAATCAAAGATGACTTCGTATAATGAGGATTATTATTTGGCTCCGAAAAGGAGTGTTTCAATATTCATTTTAAAAGAAAAAGAAAGTTCAAAGAAAAAGGAAAAATAAATGACATCCAGGTTTTTCGGTCATTTAAAAACTATATCTCGTCACAGACGACTGGTGAGAAAAGGCTGTTTTAAGATAGGGCTTTATTGGCAGGGACTTACGCACGATCTTTCCAAGTATTCACCTACCGAGTTCTGGCCGGGTGTAAAGTATTTTCAGGGCGTAAGGAGTCCCAATGTTGCACAAAGGCGTGCTTTGGGTTATTCTGAAGCGTGGATGCATCATAAAGGACGTAATAAACATCATTTTGAATACTGGACCGATTATTGTGAAGAGACACGTCAATATGCCGTTCCCGTCAAAATGCCGCGTAAATATGTTGCGGAGATGATCATGGATAGGATAGCTGCTTGCAAGGTATATAAAAAGGATAAATATACAAACGCAAGTGCTTATGAATATCTTCACGCTCGTGATACCGAATCGATGTTTCATCCCGAAACCTATAAGGAACTTAATGATGCTTTAATACTCTTAAGAGATGAGGGAGAAGAGAAACTTTTCGATTATCTTAAGAACGATTATTTAAAAAACGGCTGAAAGCCGATGAGAATGTGAGGTTTTATAATGTTAGGAGACAAAAAAGTTTTATTTTCCGGAATGCAGGCAACCGGAAATCTTACGTTGGGAAATTATATAGGAGCATTAAAGAACTGGCTTACGCTTCAGGATGAGTTCGAGACATTTTACTGTGTTGTCGATCTTCATTCGATCACTGTAAGACAGGACCCCGCCGAACTTCGAAGCAGAGCAAGAAAACTTCTTACTTTGTATATCGCTGCAGGTCTCGATCCCGAGAAAAACTGCATCTATTATCAGTCACATGTAAGCGGACATGCAGAACTTTCCTGGATACTAAACTGCTTTACTTATATGGGCGAGCTTAACCGTATGACGCAGTTCAAAGATAAGGCAGCAAAGCACGCAGATAATATAAATGCAGGTTTGTTTACTTATCCTGTTTTGATGGCCGCTGATATATTGCTTTATCAGGCTGATGTCGTTCCGGTCGGTAAAGACCAGCTGCAGCATCTTGAGATCACCAGAGATATTGCACAGCGTTTTAACGCAATCTACGGCGATGTATTTACCATTCCCGAACCTTATATCGGAAAAACGGGCGCCAAGATCATGTCACTTCAGGACCCCGAAAAGAAGATGTCCAAGTCCGATGAAAATCCCAATGCAAGTATATATCTTATGGATGATAAAGATACGATCATCCGCAAGTTTAAACGTGCCGTAACCGATTCCGAGGCGAATATCGCTTACAACGACGAACAGAAGGGTATTCATAATCTTATAGACATATACAGTGTTTGCACGGGGAAAACTCCCGATGAAGTCGTATCTGAGTTTGCGGGCAAGGGATACGGAGACTTTAAGCTTGCGGTGGGAGAGTCTGTTGCCGATATGCTTGCCCCTATGCAGGCACGCTTTGCCGAACTTGAAAAGGATAAGGCTTATATCGATTCCGTTATCAAGAATAACGCCGAAAAAGCAAATTACTTTGCTCAGAAGACATTAAGAAAAGTTCAAAAGAAAGTCGGATTTCCCGAGAAGATAAGATAATTAGATCCCCAATATTATATTTATAAATCCCATCGTTAATTCGGTGGGATTTTTCTATTATTTTATACGTAAAACAAGTCGACTTACGAAAATTAACTAAAATCACACCCGTTTTCAGGGGTGTTTTCGTAGTTCATCCGCATTTTTCGTAGTTCGTCCATAAGTTGTTGAATTTGGTATTCATTC
>JAILEQ010000088.1 GCA_024687305.1 Lachnospiraceae bacterium
TGCATGGAGTAGAAAAAAGTGCAGCTGTAGAAAGAAACCGTTTGGCACTTTCCATGCTTCTCGCAAATATAGAAATTCTAAATTTCGATGCAGATGCGGCGGTATGTTATGGAAAGATCAGAGCAGGTCTTGAAAAGAAGAGCACACCGATCGGTCCTCTTGATATGATGATAGCCGGTCATGCAATGTCAATGGGATATACCCTTGTAACGAACAATGTAAAAGAGTTCTTAAGAGTCCCTGATCTGAAAATGGAGAATTGGGCTGAGTGATCATATTCGGTAAAAAAAGCACGTTTCTCAAAACGATGATATTCGAGGTAAAAAATGATAAAAAATATAGTTTTTGATATCAGTAATGTTCTGGCTCCGTTCAGGTTTAAAGAATTTCTTGCGGAAAAAGGTTTTGATGCTGTGATGATAAAAAGGATCATCAAAGCTTCAGCCATGACGCCTTATTGGACCGAGTTTGAAAAAGGGAAGCTATCGTACGATGAAGCCATGAAAGGTTTTATCGATACAGACCCGGATATTGCGGATGAACTGCGCAGAGCATACGAGTCCTGCGTGGGTATTATGGGCAAATACGATTATACCGAACGTTGGATAGATGAACTGAAAGAAGCCGGCTACAAGCTTTATTGCATCACTAACTTTACTCCTGCGGGATATGAACAGTGTTATGATTGCATTTCATTTATCGAAAAATTCGACGGTTGCATTTTTTCGTTCCGTGAAGGCATCGTAAAACCCGATCCGGAAATATATAAGACACTGCTAAACCGCTACAATCTGAGGGCGGAAGAATGTGTTTTTATAGATGATACCGAAGAAAACGTCCTCAGCGCCGAAAAACTTGGATTTGCCGGAATAGTATTCACCGGATATGAAGACGCGTCAGCTAAGTTAAATGAGATATTAAGGCAAAGCACCGCAGGATGAAATATAACAATTCTTTACTTTCATAAATTGATGGGGAGACAGTCGATTATATTTTTAATCTTTCCGGAAAAGAAAGTACTAACGAGGATTAACTATGAACAAACTTGGTACACAGACTATAGAGACAAAACGACTTATACTCAGAAGATTTCGCGTAGAGGACGCGGAGGATATGTACAACAACTGGGCGTCCGATCCCGAGGTCACCACTTTTTTGACCTGGCCTACGCATGCAAGCGTTGACGTAACGAGAGCTCTTTTGACAGACTGGGTGACCCGCTACGAAGACGGCACATATTTTAACTGGGTAATGGAGTCCAAAGAAACCGGACACGCCATCGGCAATATCTCGGTAGTACAGCTAAGAGAGGACATTGAAGCCGCAGATATCGGATATTGTATGAGCAGATCGTACTGGGGGCAGGGTTTTATGCCCGAAGCATTAAAGGCTGTCATGGATTATCTTTTTGATGAGGTGGGCCTTAACCGTGTGGCCGCATGCCACGATTCCAACAACCCCAAATCCGGCCGCGTAATGCAAAAGGCCGGCATGAAGCCCGAAGGCACAATGCGTGCCGCCGGCAAAAACAACCAGGGTATCTGCGACAAAGTCTGGTACGCAACGATAAAAAGCGACCGCTTATCCTAGATAACCACAATATTGTTTCTATTGTGGCATGGTGGATTTACAGAGGATCGGCAAAAAATTCAGAAATGGATTTGATGCCGATCTTTTTTTAATAAATATTTTATGTTTTGATTTTATCTACGGAAGTCTACGCTCGTGCTTTGATGAATCAACCGGATTTAGTTGCTGACAGTTTAGCTGAAGATAGGTTCTTTATGATAAAGAAGATCCTGAAAATGATAAAAGATTTCATGAATGGATTGCTGCGAGGAATGAATTAACAGAGAAACTACGGGCGGCTTTGAATATAATGTTTCGAAATTCATATAAAAGTGCGACCTGCCGGAATCTCATTGATATTTGGCGTGTTCTCAGGCATCTTCAATATAATATTTCTGATAATATTGATAAAAGTCTTTACGATGTTAGAGCTTCCGAACCATACCACGGTGGAACCGAAGCACAGTTTCTTTTATAGGTCTTTGGGAGCTTTTGCACAACCCCGAATTTAATTGCCTCGAATTCGAGGCAATTAAAAAGGAATCAAGGGATAACGGTTTTGTAATGACCCCTAAACGATGGATAGAAGTTACCGGAGCGGTGGGAATTGTCAGTAAACAAGGACGGTATAAAAAGTATATATTATCACTAAATTAACGCTATTCTAAGGTCAAATGATGTATAATTATCTTGATTTGTATATTGTTTATATTTGTCTTATTGCTTTGCATAAAGAGGTAATAACAGGATGAATATTGAAAAACTTAGAGACTTTGTAGCAAAGAAACAGAAGGATTACAGAGAAATATACGAAAAACTTCTTTCCCAAAGGGAAACTATCCGCGACTGACAATATAAATAAGGAGCAGTGTCATGAGAAAAATAACAAAGACTGACTGTTTCAAATTCATAAGAGTAGTAGCAGGTATGCTAATCATAGCTGCTCTTTCTACCTTGGCGGTATTTTTATTCAAACAGCAGGATAGCTCGAATATTAGCTTGTTTGGTGATTTTTCAATAGCAATAAGCTATATTCCTGTTTTGCTTATAGCGGGGCTCTACGGATATTTGATA
>JAILEQ010000096.1 GCA_024687305.1 Lachnospiraceae bacterium
CATACTCAATAGACGTCGAGTTAGTGGTATTGGTGTATGCAAAGTTGCTTTCGGCAGCAGCGGGTGCAGTATCCATGGCCATAGTTTTTGTGGCTTCGGATGATTTGCTGTGCCCTCCTTTTAAAAGATTTACGGTCGCAAAGAGACATAAAACGCATACGGCTGCCACGGTAATACGACCTATCGTATACATTATTTTTCTGGTTTTAAAGTTAACTATGTTATCTTCTGATTTTTTGGTCCCTTGTGAGGGCTCGGAGGTTTCCGTACGCTCCGATTCATACTTATCTACACCGGCTTCGATGCGACTCCAGAGGTCCGGCGTTTCAAGGCTTAATTGGTCTTTATATTCTTTTTCAAGTTGTTTCATAATAGCCGCACCTCCTTAATTTTTTTAAAGCCTCTCGATATCGCCATGTTACAGTACCCATCGGCACCTTTAGCGTTTCCGAAATTTCCGCAAATGTCATATCGGAAAGGACTTTCATGTTGATGACCTGCTGTTCGGCAGGATTGAGACGACCGATCGCTTCTTTTATTGAGATATCCTCAATGACTTCGCCTTCAATGTCGTCATCGCTTGTAGGTTCGAAGCCGACAGCGTCCTCGTCATCTATCCTGAAACTTTCCGTTACTTCCTTTCTATACTTTCTTATATGGTCGATAGCCATATTTCTGGCTATAGTTGCCAGATACCCTTTATGCCCGCTTCCTGCTTTGTACCTGTCGGCTTGCTGCCAGAGCTTGATAAAGAACTCGGATGTTATATCTTCCGCGTCTTCTTTGTTTCCGACCACACCGTAAACAATGCGGTAGATGTAGCCAAGATATGCATCGTAGATGTCTTTAAGCCCTTTTTTATCGCCGTCAAGTATCGCTTTAATGCAGGCGTCGAATGCCGCCTCTGTCACATTTTCTCCTTTTTGATGGTATGAGGCGGAACGGTTTCTTTGTACATAGATACGCACAGCCTCATGTGTTTTTATGGTTGCAAAAACATTTTATCATATAATTATGAAAAATGAACCAACACCACCGTCCCCTAGGGTCAAAAATGGGGTGAGTAAAAATTCCTGTTAGCGGTACTAATAAGTATAAGGTGAATAATCCCCATTATAATTTTGAATGGCTTTCCCGAAGGAGGAATAGGAATGAGTAAAAGAAAAGTATCCGTCAGTCTGCCTATGGTTTTAGTTATGACTCTGTTTGCAGCATTGTTTATAGGCTGTGGCAAGAAAGCCGACAATCGAAAACTATCTCTGATTGAACTTGATGGTGTAATCAGTATCGAACGTGGAGAGAAGACGCTTGATGGAAAACTTAACATGTCTTTGAAATCCGGTGATGTTATTGTGACGGGAGAAAACAGCAATGCCCGTATTCGTATTGATGATGACAAGTTCTTGTTTCTTGATGCGTCGTCTAGAGTTCTTTTGTCCGCCGGTGGTACGGCCGACAGTAGTGAGACAATTGTGTTTGTTGAAAAAGGAGCTGTAATGACAGAGGTCAAAAGAAAACTTAATGAATCTTCGTCATTTAACGTTGTAACTCCCAACACGTCGATGGCTATTCATGGCACAAAGACACTTACAGAGGTTTATGAAGACATTCTCGGTGCACTTAAGACGAGCGCTGCCGTTATAGAAGGGCAGGTTTTGTTCTCATCTATTCAAAAATCTAAGCAAGGTACACCTTCAGTCGTAAGTGTTACCGTCGGTGTAAATGAGGGCTTTGCTGTTACTACCGCGCGTGTGGATCTTCTTAAAACGGTTGATGTTAAAAGAATTGCTGAAGAAGGCAAAACGGTAGACGGTCAGGTGGCAGAAAAAACAACTCATGAAAAGCAGGGTTCAACTCTTGAAAAACCGGCATTCAGCAAAGCTTTTCTCACCAATTGTGCTTCGGTACTTGCAAGAAGCAGGGAGGAGGATATAGAAGAGAGATTTGTAGCAGAAGATGTAACGGAAGAAGAACTAAAGGCTGCAATTAATATATTGAATGATGTAATTGACGGTAAAGTTGAACTGCCAACCTCAATCGAGGATTATATTTTAAGTCAGGCCCAACCATATTATGATCAACCCTTAGTTTATGACACACCCGCATCGGGCGGAACGTCAGATACAATTACCGAACTCGATTCAACGCCATATTTGGCTGATAAGTTTGAGCCCGAAGTAAATATGGACGGAACGGTCGATGATAGTTCCAATAATAAGGGTGAGAAGAACGAATGGGAAGTAGACGATGAAGAGTTGTTTAAGGGGGCAGAAAAACCAGTCCTTGTTTGGGGAGAGAAAGAAGAGGAAGAATACCTCGAATCGCCTAATCCAGAACCGAATAATTCGGATGACATGAAAGGAGAGATTGAACCGGAGGATACACAAGAAATGAAAGAAGAGAACGAACCTGAGAAAATGAATGAAACAGATTTGGCGGAAAATACCGATTCGAGTTCATCGGTGGGAACCGCGACTTTTGCTATGATATACTATAAAGGTTTGAACAAGATTGTTACAAAGAATGGACTCTCTGTTAATCTTCATCTTATCTTCTGTAAAAAGGATATAGATGGAGAATACCGGGAAGATTCGAAATATAAGTTGCCGGCTATGCTTGGGCAAGGTACGACTTTGCCGGGAATAGAAAAGCCCGGAGTCGCTTCAGATATATTCATTGATGTTTCCGATGAAAACGGATCATATGTCGGTTACTATTTTTCCGGGTGGTATAAAAGCGAAACCGGTGCCCAAAACAATAATCAGCAAGATTTAATTGAAGAGGTACCCGACGATGCCTTGGAATTAACCGTATACGCAGGAATAACCGAAGAGCCGAGCCATGACGTATCTGAAAATGATCCGGGTAGTCTTGTCAGTGGAAACGATTGAAAGAATAAAATGAAATAAATGTAAGAAATAGAAGGAACATCTGATTGAGATGTTCCTTTGTTTTATTTATAATGAATCCAAGAAAGAGGTAAAACATGAGTTTAAGCATATACGTGGATTTTGACGATTGCCTTTGCGAGACGGCAAGGCATTTTTCGGGGCTGGTGGCAGACATGTACGGGGTGGACGTACCCTACGAGAGTATAAACTTTTTTGATCTTAAAAAATCATTTTCGCTGACAAAAGAGCAGTACGATCACATGATGGAGATCGCGCATCAGCCCGGAGTACTTTTGACTTACGAAGAGACTCCCGGAGCGATCGAGACGGTAAACGGCTGGATCGATAAGGGCTATGATGTGACCGTGATCACGGGGCGTCCGTACAGCGCATATGAAGCATCGAGAGAGTGGCTAGACCGTCACGGCCTTGAGCGTGTCAAACTCTACTGTTTAAATAAATACGGCAGAATCAGCTTTGCAGAAGACAGTTCTTATAATCTTGAACTTGAAGATTATTACAAGATGCATTTTGATTACGCGGTGGAAGATTCTCCGCATGCATTCTGCTTTTTTGAGCATCTTCCGAAACTTGAGGTTTTGGTATACGACCGCCCCTGGAACAGGGCACTTGAACTGCCGGGAAAAAACTATACAAGATGCTTTGACTGGACAACAATTAGGGATATAATAGACGAATAATCCATTGAATAAGCAACGGTAAGGAATCATTTAATGAAATCGATCCAAACAAAGATCACATTGGTAATGGCGTTTTTAACGATCGCCGCAACAGCTTTTCTGATAATCATATCGTTAGCCAGAGGCCGTGGAGTCATGAACAACTATTCAGACGCCATCGTGCTTATGACAGCGCGTTACTACGCGAGCGAACTTGACAGAGCGATCGAGTCCGCCAAAGCGAACAACGAAGAGGTTGACCCGGAAACGTATGAACTTATCGTTTCTTCGGCCTTCGCGTACGAAGAAAACAACGCGTTTTTGCTTTCAAAAGACAAAGAGGTTCTGTATCGAAGCTACTTTTACTACAATCAGCCTTCCGGTGACGTGCCGGCAATGGTCGATCGCTTTATAGAAAAGAGCCTGACTTTGGAAAAAGATACTACACATCGTTTACAGACGCTCCCCGATAAAAACATCGGTAAAGTAGTTGTCGAGGAACTCAGCAACGGCATGATATTTATCGTCGCCGTCCACAAAACGAGCATTGCCGTGCCGCAGATGAAGATGTTCCCACTGTTTATCTTCATTTCGGTCATCGTTTTCATAGTGCTGTTTTTTACCAGCATTTTAATGGTCAGATCGATCATCAG
>JAILEQ010000109.1 GCA_024687305.1 Lachnospiraceae bacterium
TGATGCTACCAGTTGCGGAGAGAATTGTGCCAAGTGGTTGTTGGAGATAGGTAAGATTAAGGATGTGTTGGTCAATCTTCAGTATCCGATGCAATTTAAGGGGTGCGAACCTTTTGAGATATATATAGAGAATACCGATACTGTCGTGAAAAATGAGGAAGACTACATATTGACAGCATTGGATCTGTTACATGAGGATTGAACCGGATGAAGGGTACACATCATGTCATCGTTGAGACTGGTCGTCTCAAATATGAATTTGATATAAAACGGAATATTACGATAATACAGGGCAACAGTGCTACCGGTAAGACTACGCTCATAGGATTATTGCGCGATTATGCGGAATTTGCCGATAAGACGGGCGTACGTATCGTATCGGATGTGGAATGTAAGGTGTTCGGTGGCGGACTGAGTTCTTGGGACATAGAGATCAAGGGCTGTAAGAACAGTATTGTTTTCATTGATGAAGGGCATAGTTTCATATACACGGAGGAATTTGCCAGAGTCATCAAAGAGACAGATAACTACTATGTGTTGATAACCAGAAAAGCGATACGCACTTTACCGTACAGTATCAATGAAGTTTATGGGATCCGTAATTCAGGGAAATATAATTATCCCGAGAAGATATATCATGAGTTTTATCAGATATATGGAGATATTAGAGGAGAACAAAACGAGAAAGCGGATTATCTTGTCGTTGAAGACTCTAATTCCGGATATCAGTTCTATGACAGGGTGCTGAGTGAGACTAAATGTGTAAGTGCCGGTGGAAATACCAAGGTATACAGGCAGGTTCGAGACCTGGGCAGAGAAGGTGTTATAAGCGTAATAATCGATGGCGCTGCATTTGGTGCATATATTGAGGAACTACTGCTTTTAGCCGAGAGGATGGGAAATGTGGCCATATATATGCCTGAATCATTCGAATGGATGATACTCAAATCGGGAGTACTGGAATTTGAGGACAAAAAAGATATTCTTGAGAATGCACAGAACTACATTGAGAGTAAGGATTACTTCAGTTGGGAGCAGTATTTCACGGATTTGCTGACGCAGATTACCGGCGGTACTGTTTACGAGTATCATAAAGCAAAACTTTCGGCATATTACGTTGAAGGAAGAAACAGTGAGAGGATATTGGCGGTCATTCCGGATACTATGAGGAAAATGCTTAAATAAGGGTACTTGATTTAGGGAAGCGATAGCCCGCGAGACAGTCAGATTGGTTAAATAGATGATATTTAGGAAAAACAGAAAAACTGAGATCCCCGTATATGATTATGATCCCGAAAGAGACCGGCCCCTGATCCGTGCCAGTATATGTAACGGCGAACAGGTTGCAGGCTTTAAGGACAGAAATACGGGGATTTTTCATGAGATAATGTTCATAAAGGACGAGGCTGATAAACAGCAGTTCATGGAACAATACGGGCTTACGCATATCGACAAGGAATATTGATCGAATTATGTAATCTGCAATATATCCAAAAACTCACGGGTAAATCTGTGACAATTCACGAAATTTTTCCATAAGAAGAGTTAATAATTGAATAAGATTAACAAACGTAGTAATATTATAATGTGTATGCGTGCCCGTGCACGAGCGTGCATGGGAAAGAGAAAACAAATATTTGGAGGATTGTATGCTATACGTAGGAATCGACTTAGGAACATCGGCAGTTAAGCTGCTTCTTATGGATGAGACCGGTAAGATTCACAAGATCGTATCCAAGGAATACGAATTGTATTTCCCTCATCCGGGTTGGTCTGAACAGAAGCCGGAGGATTGGTATGAGCAGTCTATGGCAGGACTTAAGGAACTCATAAGTGAGTGTGACAAGAGTCAGGTCGCCGGTATCAGTTTTGGCGGACAGATGCATGGACTTGTTATACTTGATAAGGACGACAATGTCATCCGTCCTGCTATTCTTTGGAATGATGGTCGTACGACGGAGGAGTGCGATTATCTTAATGATGTTATCGGCAAGGACAAGCTTTCACAGTATACAGCCAATATATCGTTTACGGGATTCACGGCTCCCAAGATCCTTTGGGTGAAGAATAAAGAACCTGAGAATTTTGCCCGTATCGAGAAGATCATGCTTCCTAAGGATTATCTTGCATATAAGCTGTCGGGAGTACATTGTACCGATGTATCGGATGCATCAGGCATGCTCCTGTTCGATGTAAAGAACAGATGCTGGTCTAAGGAGATGATGGAGATCTGTGACGTGAAAGAGTCACAGCTTGCCAAGATATTTGAGAGTTATGAAGCAGTAGGCAATATCAAGCCTGAGATTGCTGCAGAACTTGGATTATCTGAGAACGTGAAGATTGTGGCAGGTGCAGGTGACAATGCGGCAGCGGCAGTCGGCACAGGTACTGTAGGTGACGGCAGATGTAATATCTCACTCGGTACCAGTGGTACGATATTTATCTCTTCCAAGACCTTCGGAGTGGACAGCAATAATGCTCTTCATTCATTTGCACATGCTGACGGAAGCTATCATCTGATGGGATGCATGCTCAGCGCAGCTTCATGTAACAAATGGTGGATGGAAGATATCATAGGCACACAGGACTTTGCAGGAGAGCAGAAAGCCATTGATAAACTGGGTGAGAATCATGTATTCTTCCTGCCATATCTTATGGGTGAGAGATCTCCTCTCAATGACCCGTATGCGAGAGGTACATTTACAGGTATCACGATGGATACTACAAGGGCAGATATGACACAGGCGGTTTTGGAAGGTGTTGCATTTGCTTTAAGAGATTCATTTGAGGTAGCCAAGTCTCTAGGCATCAAGATTGACAGGACTAAGATATGCGGCGGCGGAGCCAAGTCTCCTCTGTGGAAAAAGATGATCGCCAATATTCTTGGTATCAAGGTAGATGTCATAGAGAGTGAAGAAGGTCCCGGATACGGCGGTGCCATGCTTGCAGCAGTTGCGTGCGGTGAGTTCGTATCTGTGGAAGAGGCAGCTGAGAAGTTGGTAAAGGTAGTGGATACAGTAGAGCCCGATCCGGAGCTTACAGCCAAGTATGAGCAGAGATATCAGCAGTTTAAGCAGATATATCCTGCGCTGAAGCCCATATTCAAGGTCATCGGATAAGACCTTACCGGTTTTAACGGATAATATATTAAGGAGGATACATTATTTATGAAGATTCAGAATGTTACAGATGCAGCATTCCGTAAGTATGGAAGGGTAATAACGGAGATTGATTTCTCTGAGCTTATAACAGCTATGGAGCAGTCACCGTTGCCGGATGGAGTAGAATATGAGCCGTCGGTTGATTATCTGGAAGCTACTTCTTTGATGGAGAAGCTTCAGACAGTATACTACGGTGAGCTTCCGATACAGATCGGATATTGCAACGGCCATAATCATCTGCTCAATGCAGTTGAGTATCACAGATCATCAGAGCTTGATATTGCTTGTACAGATCTGATATTGCTTATCGGATCTCAGCAGGATATCACGGATGACTTTACTTATGATACCAATAAGATCGAAGCGTTCCTTTGTCCTAAGGGAGTGGGTGTAGAGCTTTATGCGACCACGCTTCATTATGCACCTTGCAGCGTAGGCGATGCAGGATTCAAGTGTATTGTGGTACTTCCAAAGGATACGAATCTTCCGCTTGACAGCAAGCATGCAGGATATGAAGATGCTCTCATCACTGCCAAGAATAAGTGGCTTATCGGCCATGCAGAGGGTGGCCTTGATGCAGGCGCACATATAGGACTTATCGGCCCAAATGTGAGCGTATAGGAGAATACTTACACAAGACAATAAAAAAGTGTAACTATTAGATGAGTAATTCATCATAGAATAAAATAAGTTGGTAATCATTTAAGGAGGATTAACATGAATAACATTCCCAAGATCAAATTAGGTATCGTGGCTGTAAGCCGTGACTGTTTCCCCGAGTCTCTTTCAGTTAACAGAAGAAAGGCTTTAGTAGATGCTTATAAGGCTAAGTATGATGCAGCAGACATTTATGAATGCCCTATCTGTATAGTTGAGAGCGAGATCCATATGGTTCAGGCTCTTGAGGATATCAAGAAGGCAGGATGTAATGCTCTTTGTGTATACCTCGGCAACTTCGGTCCCGAGATATCTGAGACACTTCTTGCTAAGCATTTTGAAGGACCCAAGATGTTCTGTGCTGCAGCAGAAGAGACACAGAACGATCTGTGCGGCGGCAGAGGAGATGCTTACTGTGGTATGCTCAATGCCAGCTACAACTTAAAGCTCCGTAATGTAGGTGCTTATATTCCTGAGTATCCTGTAGGTGATGCTGAGGATTGTGCTAAGATGATCAATGACTTCATCCCTATAGCAAGAGCACTCGTTGGATTAAGCAAGCTTAAGATTATATCATTTGGTCCCAGACCTCTTAACTTCCTTGCTTGTAACGCTCCTATCAAGCAGCTTTACAATCTCGGCGTTGAGATCGAGGAGAACTCAGAGCTTGATCTGTTCGAGTCGTTCAACAAGCATGCAGGCGACGCAAGGATAGCTGATGTTGTTAAGGATATGGAAGCTGAACTCGGAGAAGGCAATAAGAAGCCCGAGATCCTTGAGAAGCTGGCTCAGTATGAACTTACTCTTACAGACTGGATCGACGGTCATAAGGGTTCCAAGGAATTCGTTGCGATCGCCGGTAAGTGCTGGCCCGCATTCCAGACACAGTTCGGATTCGTTCCCTGCTATGTTAACAGCCGCTTGACCGGACGCGGAATTCCCGTATCCTGTGAAGTAGATATCTACGGATGTCTTTCCGAGTACATCGGAACCTGTGTATCTGATGATATCGTTACTTTGCTTGATATCAACAACTCCGTTCCCAAGGATATGTACAAAGAGTCTATTCAGGGCAAATTCGACTATACTCTTGAAGATACATTCATGGGCTTCCACTGCGGTAATACATGCTCCAAGAAGCTTGCATTCCATGAGATGAAGTATCAGATGATCATGGCAAGAGCACTTCCTATCGAAGTTACAAACGGAACTTTGGAAGGTGACATTGTTCCCGGTGACATCACATTCTATCGTCTGCAGTCAACAGCTGACGCTAAGATCAGAGCATATGTTGCAGAAGGTGAAGTACTTCCCGTAGCTACCAGGTCATTCGGTGGTATCGGTGTATTCGCTATTAAGGAAATGGGACGTTTCTATCGTCACGTACTCATCGAGAAGAATTATCCTCACCACGGTGCCGTTACATTCGGACATCACGGAAAGGCTCTCTTCGAGGTATTTAAGTATCTTGGAGTTCCGATCGAGGATATCAACTACAATCAGCCTAAGTCTCTTCCTTATCCTACAGAGAACCCTTTTAAGTAAGGTGATTGAAGTAAATTAAGAGTTTTTTGCAAATCCCCGCGATACAATCGCGGGGATTTGTTGTATACTAATAAGGTATCACTAATTTGTGACGAGCGAAGCATTCCGTCGATACCGAGGTTCTTTCGAGATATCGATTGTTGAATCCGGCGTTTTTTGAGGTAAAGCTTTTAGGAGGATCGGTATATGAAAATCGTTATATTGGAAAGAGCAAGTGTGGGTCTTGATGTCAGTGTAGACATGTTTCAGGAGATAGGCGAAGTAGAGATCTACAACAATACGCCTTATAAAGAGATCGCAAAGCGTGTGGAAAATGCGGATATCATTATCGCCAACAAGTCAAAACTGAACGAAGAAACGTTAAAGAACGCCCTTAACGTTAAGCTTATCTGCGAGTTCGCAACAGGTTTTGACAATGTCGACATTGAATACTGCAAAAAGAGAAAGATCGGGGTTTGCAATGTAAGAGACTACAGCACCGATATGGTCGCTCAGCATACGTTTGCTCTTGCATTTTATCTCTCCGAAAAGCTCGAACACTACGACAGATACGTTAAGTCCGGCCAATACGGCTCTCAGGACAGATTTTCCAATTTCGATATTCCTTTTTATGAGTTCGCGGGTAAGACCTGGGGTATCGTCGGAATGGGCAACATCGGAAGAAGGGTCGCTTCAATTGCGAAGGCCTTCGGCTGCAGAGTCATCTTTTATTCGATCACAGGCAATTCGACTGTTACGGAATATGAAAGAGTCGATTTTGATACCTTGTTAAAGGAATCCGATTACCTTTCGCTCCATTGCCCGCTTTCCGATCTTTCCCGTTCGCTGATTGGCGAGGAAGCTCTTTCAAAGATGAAAAATACCGCATATCTTATAAATGTTGCTCGCGGTCCCGTTGTAGACGAGAATGCACTTTACGACGCACTCGTATCGGGCACGATCGCCGGCGCCGGCCTTGACGTTTTGTCAAAAGAGCCGATCGCCAAAGACAATCCGCTTGCGAAGATACAGGATTCTTCGCGTCTTATCATTACGCCTCACCTTGCGTGGGCGTCGGTTGAAGCCAGAGAAAGATGTGTCAAGATGACATACGATAACATTAAAGCGTTCATGAACGGCGAAAAGCTTTCAAGAGTGGACGTTTAATACGGAGGTTATAATGAGTCGTATCATAGGAATAATCGGTGCCATGGAGCTCGAAGTCGAAAAACTTATTGAGGCCATGGAGTACAAAGAAGAGATCGTCTATAAAAAAAGGACCTTTTATAAGGGTAAGCTTGAAGGTACGGACGTTGTGCTCGCCAGATGCGGTGTGGGCAAAGTTAACGCCGCTATAACCGTTCAGATGATGGTCGATAAATTCGGTATCACAGACATCATCAATACGGGTGTTGCCGGATCGCTTAACGAAAAGATCGATATCGGAGATATCGTGCTGGCCACCAACGCCGTTTATCACGATTTGGAAGCGATCGCTTTCGGATATGAAAGAGGACAGGTTCCTCAGATGGATGTTTTCGAGTTCCCTATGTCAAAGGAACTGTCGGATATCGCCGAAGCTGCCTGCAAAAAGGTCAATCCCGATATAAAAGTCTTTAAAGGAAGAGTGGCTTCGGGCGATCAGTTCATAGCAGATAAGACTGTTAAAGAAAACATAGTAAAGTGGTTTTCTCCCATGTGCGTTGAAATGGAAGGAGCTGCTATGGCTCACGCCGCATATGTTAACGACATAAATTGTCTTATAATAAGAGCCATTTCCGACAAGGCAGATGATTCCGCTGAGATGGACTATCCTACGTTTGAGAAAAAAGCGGCAGTCCATTGCGCCGGAATGGTCAGAGAAATGATGAAACACATTTAAAGGAAACACAATATGAAAGTCAAAGAAAACGAATACATCACAAATAACAGATCACTGTTTAAAAAGCTGCTGGATGAGCTTCTCAGTGAGTTTGAATACGCTTCCGTTTTGGCCGTCAACGCTTCCGGAAAGACGTATTCGGTATCGAGAAACGGTATAAACATATCTGCAGACAGTCGTATGTCCGTTCAAAGAGGTTTTACCGTAAAGGTTTATTCCGACGGATGTTTCGCCGAATATTCGGGAAATGCGATAAGCGAAGACGGCATAAAGGATATCATTGCCACGATCAAAAATGATCTTTTGGCGCTTTCAAAAGATCGCTGCAAATCATCGTACGATCTTCCCGATGACGATCAAATCGTATTTGACAAAAGTACCGAATATGAGATCGACCCCGAAGAAATGGGCGATGAAGCCATAATAAACAAGCTCAAAAGGATGCACGAAGAAGGGCTTAAAAAGGACGATCGCATAATAGACTGCTTTACCAGATATACATATCAGAAGTATTCTAAACTCTTTTTATCCAAAAATCGTGACATGGTTCAGAACGTTATGTGGGGAGTGGCCTGCGTGATCGCATTATCTGCCAAAGGAGAGGAGATCAAGCAGTCTTACAGGCCGGTTTCTTTACTCGGCGGTGCGGAAATATTTAAAGAGATGGATACTCTTACCGATTCTGCGGTAAAAGAAGCGATCGAACTTATAGACAGCGAACCCCTTAAACCCGGAACATATGAATGTATCTGTTCACCCGAGACGACCGGAATGATCGTTCATGAAGCATTCGGTCACGGCGTTGAAATGGATATGTTTGTAAAGGACAGAGCACTCGCTCAAAGTTACATGGGCGAATATGTGGCATCTCCTCTTATTACCATGCATGACGGTAACAAAGTCGACGATACAGCCACATTTTTCTTTGATGATGAAGGTACGCTCGCACAGGATACGGTCATCATCGATAAAGGAATACTGAAAGCCGGAATAAGCGATCTGCAGTCTGCAAAAGCGCTCGGAACAAAGCCTACCGGAAACGGAAGACGCCAGGATTATACCAGAAAAGCTTATACACGTATGACCAATACATATTTCGAGCCCGGAGCCGATAAGCTCGAAGACATGATCGCTTCCGTTAAAGACGGCCTTTATCTTGAGAGCCCTTCGTCGGGAATGGAAGATCCCAAGAACTGGGGCATACAGTGTATGGTAAGCGTTGCAAGAGAGATAAAGGACGGCAAGTTTACCGGAAAGATTTTTTCCCCGATCATTTTAACGGGATATGTACCGGATCTTCTTAAGTCCATAACGATGGTTTCGGACACTCTGGATATTATGGGTTCGGGATATTGCGGAAAAGGACATAAAGAATGGGTTAAAGTTTCGGACGGCGGCCCTTACATTAAAGCAACAATAAATTTAGGCTAGGAAAGATTATGGAAAGATATATTGATTTACTTAAAAGCTGCGGAGCGGATATCTGGTTTATCAAAGAAAAGTCGGTTTATTCCAATGAACTGTTTTTTATAAAGAAAAAACTTGATATGCGCCGTATCAACAATTCAAAGGATTCGGTCATCACAGTATATTGCGACAAAGAGATCGACGGCAAAAAGATGCGCGGAAGAAGTGATATCATCGTGGCCGACACAATGAGCGACGAAGAGATCAAAAAGATGATAAAGGACGCTTTATATGCGGCTTCTTTCTCCCTCAATCCTTTCTTTGAGCTTCCCGCACCCGAGGTAAGCGAAACGGTAATAAGCAAAAGCGCTCTTAACGATGTGGATTTTTCAAAGATCGCGGATATGTTTGCCGATGCCGCATATGAAGCGGATAACGACAAGGAATCGTTCATCAATTCACTTGAGATATTCGTTGAAGAGCACAAGGTACATATGCGGGGATCGACGGGTACCGATGTTTCTTATGTTAAAAGACTGGTGAACGGTGAGATCATCACTCAGTGTAAGTCGTTGCAGGACGTTGAGACATACGAACAGTTCGCTTATGACGATCTTTCGATCGACGATTTTAAGCGTCTTATAAAGAACACTTTAAAGCATACAAAAGACAGGTCGTTTGCAAAGGATAAACCGAAGACCGGTGTGAGCGATGTGATAATCTCCGATGCTCATATGCCCGAGCTTATGTCTTTCTACTTTGCGCGCGGCGATGCATCGATGATCTATCCCAAATATTCCAACTATAAGATCGGTCTTAATGTTCAGGGCGATGATGTAAAGGGCGATAAGTTAAACATCATGTTTGAGCCCATGGATCCTTTTAACGGTGAAGGCATAAAGATGATCGAAAGACCTTTCCTTGAAGACGGAGTGGTAAAGACCATCTGCGGCAATCAAAGACATTCATATTATCTTGGAATTCCGCAGATAGGATCGTACAACAAAGGAAAGATGCCGGCCGGAAAAGTATCCTTGGATGACATGAAGAAAGACTGCATATACGTTGTAAACTTCTCGTCATTTGAGACAAGCGAGATGGACGGCTCATTCAGAGGCGAGATAAGACTGGCATACGGATACGATAAAGACGGTAATGAATCGCTCATTACAGGCGGTTCCGTAAACGGAAGCCTTCTTAAGAGTCAGAAAGATTTTTGTTTTTCAAAAGAGATGCAGAATCTCGACAATTATATAGGACCTTTGGCGGTTAAGTTAAAAGGTGTGAATATCGGAGGAGAATAAATGGAAAAAATTGCAAGTTTTACTATCGATCATATCAAGCTTCAGCCCGGTGTATATGTTTCCAGAAAAGATCATATCGGCGCCGAGACGGTTACCACTTTTGATATCAGGATGACCTCACCCAATGAGGAGCCGGTCATGAATACGGCAGAGATCCACACGATGGAGCATCTCGGAGCCACTTTTTTAAGAAACGATCCGGAGTGGAAAGAAAGAGTAATCTATTTTGGACCCATGGGATGTCGAACCGGTTTTTACCTTTTGCTCGCAGGTGATCTTGAGAGCAAGGATATCGTCGATCTTGTAAGATCGATGTATAAGTTCATGGCCGAATTTGAAGGTGCTGTGCCCGGAGCAAGCCCCAAGGACTGCGGAAATTACCTTGATATGAATCTTGGTATGGCCAAATTCCTTTCAAAAAAGTTTTATGACGGAGTGCTTAAGAACATAGGCCCCGACAGACTTATTTATCCTGTATAAACAGATCATCCGATGTAAGGGGGAGTTACGATGACGATTTCTTTGTGCATGATAGTAAAGAACGAAGAAAAGATATTAAGACGATGTCTCGATTCGTTAAAAGGGATCTACGATGAAGCGATCATTGTGGATACCGGTTCCACGGACCAAACGAAAGCGATAGCGAAAGAGTACACCGATAAGGTGTACGATTTTGAGTGGGTGGACGATTTTTCCAAGGCACGCAATTTTGCGATGAGCAAAGCGACCTGCGATTACATTTACATGGCGGATGCCGATGAAGTGCTCGACGAAGAAAACAGAAAGAAATTTTTGCTTTTAAAGCAGGCACTTGACGGTGAAGTCGAAGTCGTTCAGATGAACTACGTAAATCAGCTCGGGAACGGAAGTGTCTACAATTTCGATAAAGAGCCCCGTGCCAAGCTTTATAAGCGTGAACGAAATTTTGTTTTCATAGACCCCATTCATGAAGTTGTAAGAGAACTTCCCGTAGTTTACGACAGTGACATAGATATTTGTCATATGCAGCAAGAAAATCACGCGGGACGAGATCTGCAGACATTTCGTAAGGCAATAGAAAGAGACGGGATGTTAAGCGGCAGGCTTATCGATCTTTATGCGAGAGAACTTGTTATTTCGGGTAAGGACGAGGATTTTCTTCTTGCCGAAGAGTATTTTAAGAGCCTTGTCGATGACGGTGATCATTCGGAGGACATATTGCGTGCGGCTTATGTTGTGCTTGCGGAGTGTGCGCTTTTAAAAGGTGACAATAAAAACCTCACAAAGTACTCGCTAAAGGATATCGCAAGCGGCGGATGCGCAGAAATGTGCTGTATTCTGGGCGTTTATTTCGAAAAATGCGCGGATTACAATGAGTCGGCCATGTGGTATTATAATGCAAGATACGAAACGGAGCCTTTGTTAAACATAAGATCCAAAGGAGAGATACCGCTTAAAGGTCTTATAAGGATCATGAGTCTTCTTGATCAGGAAGATATGGTAAGGTTTTATACAGACGAACTTGAATCTTTATAAAGGGGAGTTTTACATGTCGGTAAAGAAAAAAGTTATCAAGTATATGCAAAACGACTTTAAAGAAGTCATGCATACAACGCTCAATCCCGAAGGACCCGGTGTTGTGCGTATCCATCTTGTGCCCCCGTCATACGATGACGGAGAGCTCGTTCCCAGCGTTGCGATAATAAACGGTCAGGATATCATTCCGGTTAACTATTCGTGGACAATAGTATTGGCTGAGTTTATCAAAGAAGTGAACAAATATCACGGAATGGAAGTAAGCGACACCGATATTAAGAACATCATCAAAAATACCGCAAAAGCTGTTCGAAAAGTTTTCTTTTTACTGCCAACCTCGGTCATTAAAAAGGACATTTTTACGATAATGAACGCTTTTAAGCAGGTAGCTTACGGTGAGGAAGTTGACGAAGAGATCGGATACATGACAATGGGCGAATACGCACCTTTCATGAGGGCTCCTCACAGAATGGATATTCTTGTAAGCGCCATGACAAAGGACGGTCACTGGCATTGCAATCAGCAGTGTGTTCACTGTTATGCGGCCGGACAGGTTCATGCCGAAGAAAAGGAACTTTCCACGGATGAGTGGATACAGATACTCGATAAGCTTCGCGAAATAGGCGTTCCCCAGGTAACTTTTACAGGCGGTGAACCTACCATGAGAGACGATCTTTTTACGCTCATTGATCATGCAAGATGGTTTGTTTCAAGACTTAACACAAACGGCATAAAGCTTACCAAGGAGTATTGCGAGAAGTTAAGAGAAGTCGAGATCGACAGCGTCCAGATCACGTTTTATTCGTCGGACAAAGACATTCACAACAGGCTTGTCGGCGCCGATCAGTACGACAATACGGTTAACGGCATAAAGAACGCTTTATCAAGCGATCTTAACTTAAGCATCAATACACCTTTGTGTACTGCAAATAAAGACTATGTTAAGACTCTGGAATTTTTGAAGGATCTCGGAGTCACATACGTTACATGTTCGGGTCTTATCACGACGGGTAACGCAACAACGGAGACTTCCGAGCAGCTTCAGCTTTCAACGGATGAAATAAAGACGATACTTGCCGATGCGACAAAGTATTGCTTTGAAAACGGAATGGAGATAAACTTCACTTCACCCGGATGGATCGAGAACGAGTTCTTTGAAGAGATCGGTATCGATATTCCAAACTGCGGAGCATGCCTTTCAAATATGGCGGTTACTCCCAGCGGAAACGTCGTTCCCTGCCAGAGCTGGCTTTCGGGAAGCGTTTTGGGAAACATCTTGACGGATGAATGGAGCGATATCTGGAACAGTGATAAATGCAAAGAAAGAAGAGAATTCTCTTCCGAGCTTTTAGGAAAATGTCCTTTAAGGAGGGAAAAGAATGAAAAATAAAATAACTCTTCTCCTGTATTCAACCATTTTTGCCGTACTCTTCTCACTCTGTACGTTAAAGAGCTATGCATCGGGTCCCACCGATGAGATAGAAGAGTACAACATGACGATCGATGTACTTGATGACGGTACCGTAAGCATCGATTACCATATCGACTGGCTTGTGCTCGATTCCGATGAATTAGGTCCCGTTGAGTGGCTGCAGATAGGTATTCCGAACAATCACTATATTTCCATGACGGCTTTGTCGGATAACATTTCAAGCATAGACTACAGTTCCGACAGCTACGGATATTATGCCAGAGTCGATTTTTATGAGAAGTATTACGAGGGCGAGCATGTAGTCTTCGATTACAATGTCGTGATGGATTATCTTTATGAGGTAGATAAGTTTACCGAAGGTGAGACTGTATACTATTTCGCTCCCGGCTGGTTTGACGGCATTGAGACGAAGTCGATGACTATAAGATGGAATGCCGAAAATGCGATAAGCTGGACTCCGAACTGTCTTAATAAAGAGGGATATCTTACGTGGGAACAAAGCCTTGGATCGGGTGATACTTTGGAAGTAAGCGTAACCTATCCGACCGATGCTTATTCGTTTGATACTACCAAGAACGACCCGTCGGAATATGAGAATTATTACGACGACTATTCCGATGATTACTATGGCGAGTATGACAGTTACGATTCGGATAACATATTCGACAAGAATCCTCTGATGATGGTGCTTGGAGTCATCGTCTCCCTTATAGGTGGCGTGTTTGCATTGCTGATAGGCTGCTGGCCCATATTGCTCATCGTATTTATAGTATATAAGGCCGGTAAAGGTTTTAAACCCGCTGCACCCACCACCAGAAAAGAGATCAAAAGAACTCTTATCAAATACTATCCTACGTGTCCGGGCTGCGGTGCCGCCCGTCCCGAAGGGAAAGATAAATGCGATTATTGCGGAAGATCGTTCATCGAATCCGAAGAGATCATCGAAGAGAAGGACATTCCCAATCCTACGCAGTATTCGACTGAAGGTACGTACAAATATCACGATAACTCCGCTATCAGAGTTCATGTGGTAAATATACCGGTTGTTACATCCAGACCGTCGTCAAGTTCGTCACATCGCAGTTCATGTGCGCACAGCTCTTGTGCTCACAGTTCCTGCGCCTGTGCTCACTCATGTGCCTGCGCCTGTGCCTGTGCCTGTGCCGGAGGCGGAAGAGCGGGATGTTCCAAGAAAGACTTCTACAACACGGGTCTTAAACTTAAACAGCTTGAACTTAAAAAGAAATACAGGAAATAAACAAGGAGAGAGCGCCCAAAAAGGGCGCTCTCTCTTTCATTTTTTTACACTTTCGGATATCTGTTTACTTGCCTTCGGCATGTGAACATTCTTCATAATACTCTTCCAAGAATTTAACTAATTTCTTTAACATACCTGTCGCCTCCTTTGTTTGGTGCTTAACTGTGTGTTATCAGAATCGATTCATTTCTCTTTCTGAGATTATAGTACAACCGATTCGTTTTATGGTAAAATACATATAGTGAATATATGACGATACCTTTTAGGTATCATGGAGGCAACCCATGGAATTAAGACATTTAAGGTATTTTCTTGCGGTCTGTGAGGAAATGAACTTCACAAAAGCGGCTCAAAAGCTGATGATAGCGCAACCCCCGCTATCAAGACAGATAAAAGATCTGGAAGAAGAACTGGGTACGCCTTTGTTTATAAGAGATCACCATATGCTTCAGCTTACGGAAGAAGGCATAGCCTTCAGAACTTATGCCAATCGTATAGTCACTCTTGCGGACAGATCGGTGGAGGATATAAAAGAAACGCATTCGGGTCTCAGGGGAACCATATATATAGCCGAAGTTGAAGGAAAAGCGCCGCGTATTCTTTCTTCATACATATCTTCATTTATGGAAAAGTATCCCGATGTTCAATATACGATATGGAACGGAAACTCCGATGATGTTACTCAGCGAGTTCGAAACGGTCTTGCGGATATCGCCATAATAATGGAACCTTTCGATCCTCAGGGTTTTCACAGCATTCCTTTGTATACGGAGCCCTGGATAGCAATGTTTTCGTCAAAGCATCCTTTGGCAAAAACAAAAGGAAAGACGATACCCCTTGAAAAGCTGGCAGATTATAAACTGATCATTCCCTCCAGAGGTTCGAGACTTCAGGAGATAACCGACTGGTTTGCACCCCTTAAGATAACTCCCAAAATAAGAGCCAAGATAGCCAATGCCACCACCGCGTACGAGCTTTGCCAAAAGAATGTGGGTGTGGCAATATATCCGGCGGCCGCGGCAGATCTTATACACGATGAGAACGTGTTGATAAGAGAGATCACAAACCCCGAGAAGAAAGCGGCTTATGTGCTCATTTATCCGGACAATCACCCTCTTTCACCCGCGGCGGACAAGTTCGTGGAAAATATCTCTGCGCTTGGATCTGCGGATAAGGTTTTGTAAGTGTTGATTTATACTTTTTTAATGATTGTTTCCGATGTTTTATGAAATATCGTTACTTTGATGTGATATTATGATTATTAAGCAAATGAGCTTTATTCGTAAGAGGATTTGATATGAAGTTTAAGACAAGGCTTTATATAACATTTGCATCGATAGCTGCACTGCCGATCATGCTTTTTACACTGTGCTTTATCGTTGTGGGAAAAGTAATGATCAGATTACGACAGACCGGAGGCGTGGATACGGTATCGGATCTCGTTCCCAAGAGCATCCTGGTGTCGTTGTGGATCTCGTTTTTCATAATCCTTTTCATCATAGCGTGTCTTTTGACCAGATGGATCGGAAAAGGAGTTTTTTCGCCCATAAACGATCTGGGCTTCGGGCTTAAACAGGTTGCGGACGGAAATTTCGACTATGCATTGGATCCCGACAGCGTAAAGGGTGAAGTCAAAGAACTTTACAAAAGCTATGAAGAGATGCGCTTAAGGCTCAAAGAAAGCGCGGGGGAGAAGATCGAGAGCGAAGACAACAACAGGGAATTGATCACAAACATATCCCACGATCTTAAAACTCCCATCACCGCAATAAAAGGATACGTTGAAGGTATCATGGACGGTGTGGCCGACTCTCCCGAAAAGATGGAGAAGTACATTAAGACCATCTACAACAAGGCAAACGATATGGACAGGCTCATAAACGAGCTTACGATATATTCAAAGATAGACACGAACCGAATACCTTACACTTTCTTAAGACTGAACGTAGCCGATTACTTCAACGACTGTGTCGAGGAAGTCGGAGTCGAGCTTGAATCCAAGGGCATTGAGCTTAACTATACAAACCTTGTGGATTCTCAGACGAGGATAATAGCGGATCCTGAGCAGCTTAAACGTGTCATCAACAACATAATCTCCAACTCCGTTAAATATATGGACAAGGAGAAAGAAAAAAGCATCATAGACATCAGGATACTTGATGAGGCCGATGCGATAAAAGTTGAGATAGAAGATAACGGTCGTGGCATTGCGGCCAAAGATCTTCCCAATATATTCGACAGATTTTACCGTTCCGATTCTTCAAGAAATTCAAGCAAGGGCGGAAGCGGCATAGGTCTTTCGATAGTCAAGAAGATAGTGGAAGATCACGGCGGATACATTTATGCGACCAGCAAAGAGGGTGAAGGCACATGTATGCATTTCATCATCAGAAAGTATGAGGAGAAAAAAGACGATGAGCAGAATATTGATAATTGAGGACGAAGAAGCCATTGCGGATCTTGAAAAAGATTATCTTGAACTAAGTGATTTCACGGTAGAGATAGCCTCCGACGGTATCGAGGGCGAGAAGAAGGCCTTAAGCGAAGATTACGATCTTATAGTCTTAGACCTTATGCTTCCGGGTAAAGACGGCTTCGAAGTATGCCGTTCCATAAGAGACAAGAAAAACGTTCCGATACTCATGGTATCGGCCAAGAAAGATGATATCGACAAGATAAGAGGTCTGGGTCTGGGCGCCGACGATTACATGACAAAGCCTTTCAGCCCCAGTGAACTTGTTGCCAGAGTAAAGGCGCATCTTGCAAGATACGAAAGACTTGTAAATACGAACGCAAAGCCCGAGAACAAGATCATAGAGATAAGAGGTCTTAAGATAGACAAGACCGCAAGACGAGTATGGGTGGACGGAGAAGAAAAACAGTTCACCACAAAGGAATTCGATCTTCTTACCTTCCTTGCCGAGAATCCCAATCATGTATATACAAAAGACGAGCTTTTCAGGGAGATCTGGGATATGGAATCGATCGGTGATATCGCCACCGTAACCGTGCATATCAAGAAGATACGTGAAAAGATCGAGTTCGATTCATCCAACCCCCAGTATATAGAGACCATATGGGGCGTTGGATACAGATTCAAAATATAAACAATGATAATATTCGCCCCATATGGTCTGATGGTCATTCGATGCGCAGCAGCAAAGCTGCGCGCGGCAGAATCAGAGATTCTGCTGATGGGGCGTTGGGTACCGCTTCAAGATCTGAGCCTATGGAAAACATAAAAGTTCTATATGAAGACAATGACATAATCGTAGTGAACAAGCCTGCGGGGCTTGCGACCGAAGGCGGGGGAATAAGCGAAAAGGACCTGGAGAGCGAGATGAGAAATTATCTTGCCAAAAAGAAAGAACCGCCGGAAATCTTTGTTGTGCACAGGCTCGATAAACCGGTGAGCGGTATCGTGGTGCTGGCAAAAAACGCGGGAGCGGCAGCGGTGCTTTCAAAAAGCCTTTCAGGCGATTCGTTTTCCAAAGAATATAAGGCGGTCGTGTATAAGACCGGTCCGTTGCAAAAAGAAAACGAACTCACTGACTATCTAATAAAAGACGTGAAGAATAACGTATCGAGAGTTGCAAAAAGTCCGGGCGAAAAGGGCTCCAAAAAGGCGGTTTTAAAATACAGAGTCGAGAGCGAGGACGAAAGCAGCGCTGTCCTTAAGATCAGACTTCTGACCGGCAGACATCATCAGATAAGAGTTCAGCTTTCGAATGCAGGTTTCCCGCTTTTGGGTGACAGAAAGTACGGGAGCAAAGAAAGCATTGAGTATTCGCTCTCAAAGGGCATCAAAGATGTTTTACTGACTGCGTGTGCGCTTTCTTTTGACCATCCTGCAACGGGAGAACATATGTCGTTTACAATATGAAAGAGCATATAAAAACTACCCATCCGGGTAGTTTTTTGTTATTATATAGTGTATCGGGGAAAGGGTTTATAACACTATCATTTTGGAGTCAATAAGTATGAAGAAAAAACTGTTTTTGGCGGCTTCGTTAATTCTTTCATTGTCAATTTCGGCGTGTGCGCTTCCGTTTGCAAAGGATCCGACCCCTTCTGTAAGCGTATCCGACGATACTTCTTCGGATACCGCCACACCGTCTTCTATCAAGCTTCCCGATAAAACAGGATCAAGCGTCGATACGACCGTCGATTCCAATTCAAGAGAGCTTACATCCGTAGAGGTCGATTTCTTTACAAAACTCATAATGGAAGATTACGGTTACGGTTTTGTGCAGACTTACTATTCCGATGTAAGAGACGCCAATCTTGATACCGTCTTATACGATCTCGGAAGCGGAGATGTTACGGAAGAGCAATACCAAAGAGTTCTTGAACTGACCGGTGAAGAACAGGTCTACATCCCGATCTTCAGAGTGACCAAATCCGAGATAGACAGTTTCCTTTTAAGAAGGACTGGTTACGAGCTCGATGATTTTCATAACTACATGGAAGGCGCCGTATACGATCCCGATGATGACTGTTATTACAGGTTTAAAGGCGATACCAACTTTATTCCTTATATGGTTGAGGACGGTGTGGCAATAAACGATTCCATATTTGTTCTTCATGTTGTATATGACAAGTACTTCTACGATCAGGTTGAAGATGACGGATTTGCCGTTACGAGAACAGAAGTTGCAATGGAAAAGGTGAACGGAGAATATCACTTCCTTTCCTGCAGACAGATGATCGACGAGAACATGATACCCGACAGATGTTACGAAATAGTATCACCCATATTCGGAAGATGTCAGTTCTATTCGTACATGCCCACTTCTCCCGACAAGGACGTTTCCTTCAAGATCGTAAAGAACGGCGTTGTTCAGATGGAAGTCGGAAAATGGGATAAAAAGAATTTTACCGATTCTCCTTTTGTTTCGGTTGAGGATATAGGTTTCAAAGACTATTCGGGAGACGGATATCCCGATGTCATAGCTGTCTGCAAATATGCGGACGGAAGTTACAAATATATGTCATTTATGTCAAAATACGCAGGATATCTTTATTACGACGAAGAAATGACCAATGCTCTGTCTTCGCAGGCTGGGAAGCGTGATTACGATTCGGCATATCAGTTCGCTTTTGAGCACAGCGCCGGAGCGGGTGAGAACTGGCTCGGAGCATATATCGATTACATCAACAATTCCGGTGTAAGTGAAAACCATCCGACGTTCTCATTCATGATCCTCGATGATAATGATATTCCCGAACTTGTATGTGTCGGCGACTGTGAAGCCAGCGGAAACGTCATTGCCACATATTATGACGGAAACGTCAATGAGCTTGTTCTCAACAGACTGTATTTTTCCTACCAGTACGGCTCGGGTCTGTTACTGAGTTCGGAAGGTCACATGGGATATTACTGGGATATCGTATACGAGTTAAAAGACGGTAAGTTTACGTGTCTTGGTGAGGGAGAATACGAAGAAGATTACAACAATCCGATCGGTGACGGCGAGTATTCCATGATCTACAAGTGGAACGGTAAAGAAGTCAGCGAAGAAAAGTATAAAGAGAGTTTAAATGATATATATTATACGGGCTACGGTCTTGACGGATATGATTGGGACAATCTGTTTATGGCCACAGACCTGGAAGATATGTATAACGGAGTAGCTACACCGTTGTTCTGATAAACGGGAGTTCTTATGAATAAAGGCAGCATAGGAAAACTGAAAAGCCGATTAAATATTGTGGACCTTGCGGGGCTTATCCTCGCATGGTCCGTTATTATTGTGCTTTTTTGCGTTATGCCTTTGTATCATAAAGACGGCTATTCGATGATCTCCACATTAAAATACAAAGTGATAATGCGATGCGGCTTTTATGCGCTCATAGCCGCATCGATCGTTTTTCTTTTTAAGATATTCGATTGTATCATTGAAAAAAAGTTTTATTTATATATCAATAAGGCCAAAGAAACCGATCTTTTCATGATACTCTTTGTCTTTTTGGGGATAATATCCAATTCATGCTGCACCGTATATTCAGACCTTACCAATCCCGAAGTTCCATGGTTTAAGGAAGGCTCATTATATGGGCAAAAGGGCTGGTATATGGGCCTTGCTTCATATCTTGTTTTCTTTTTGTTTTATCTCATTCTTTCAAGATGCATGCCGTTTTCAAGATACATATTCATTCCCGTCATAGCGGTGGCCTTATTCACGTTCTGGTGGGGCATAAACAATGTTTATACTCTGGTACCGAGAGTTACGATCGCCCTTCCGCTCGCACTCGGTCCTAGGGGGATGTATCTTTCGAAGTTATATTTTGCGCTTGATATGAAATTTGATTACAAATCCGCCGGCGGATTTATCTCAAGCATGGGAAATATCAACTGGTTTTGCGGTTATACGAGTGTAGTCGCACCGATAATATGGGGCTTATACATTGACGCAAAGAAGAAATGGGAGAAAGCGGTCTTGATCGTATCCGCATTCATTTCTTTGCACATGATCATGGTAAACGGCTCCGATTCGGGACTTTTTGCACTCGTTGTCACTATGATCGCCTTGCTTATTTTTGCCATAGGGGACAAAGAAAAATTATTAAACGATCTTGAGATTCTGGCTGTCATGTTTTTGGCGGGCGCGCTCGTAGGGTTTGTCGACAAGACCGAAAAGATCCCGAGATTATATCGCATATCGGTGTTGGAAAAAGTGTACGGATTTCCATCGCTTGTGATGCTTTTTATTGTGATCGCGATCTATGTTTTCTTAAAAGCAAGAAAAGAAAAGTTTAACGTAAAGGCAGCTGTGATCGTACGAAACATAGCGATGATCGGAATAGGTGTATCTTTTGTATTGTACGTGATACTTACGGCTGTCAATACCGTTAACGGGGGAAAAGTGCCGATAATAGGGACAAGGCCGGAGTTTATTTTTTCAGACTCGTGGGGAAGCAGCAGAGGAATTACATGGAAGACCGGACTCAAAGGTTTTTCGCTCCTGTCAGGCGAGAAAAAGTTCATTGGCTCGGGACCCGATATGTTCTATTACTCGCTTTTGCAGATCCCAAATGAAGAGCTTCAGAAAATGATCGCGTATTTCGGTGGACAAAGACTTACGAATGCGCATAACGAGTGGATAACTTTACTGGTAAACAACGGAATATTGGGGCTTGGAGCATTTATCGCACTTACATTTACAGGTATAAAGAAGTGCTTAACTTATGCAAAAGATCATCCGGGTCTTATATGCGTGGCTCTTTCTTTGATCTCTTATACGGCCAATAACATGTTCAGTTTTGCGACTATGATGAACACACCTCTTTTCTTTGCCATGCTCGGACTTGGCATGGCGGCTTTAAGAGATAGTGAAAAACCATCACCCCAAAATGTACGCTCTCATGCCGCCCCGAAGAAGCGCAAGGCTCACAAACATTGACAAAATAAGGCACAGAGAATACAATTCTAAAAGACTAAAAAAGCGAAAAAACGCTTGGAGGATAAAAAATGGCAGACAACAAAAAGATGGTGGAAGCGATCACTTCCATGGATGAGGATTTCGCACAATGGTATACCGACATCTGCAAGAAAGCGGACCTTTGCGATTATACGAGCGTAAAAGGATGTATGGTATTCAAACCCGCCGGCTATGCGATCTGGGAACTCATTCAGAAACAGATGGACGAAAGATTTAAGGAGACAGGCGTTGAGAACGTCTATCTTCCCATGTTCATTCCCGAAAGCTTGCTTGAAAAAGAAAAAGATCACGTAGAAGGATTCGCTCCGGAAGTAGCGTGGGTAACACAGGGCGGGCTTCAGCCTCTTGCCGAAAAGATGTGCGTACGTCCCACTTCAGAGACTCTTTTCTGCGATTTTTATAAAAACGAAGTTCATTCCTACAGAGATCTTCCCAAGGTTTACAACCAGTGGTGCTCTGTTGTCAGATGGGAAAAAGAAACAAGACCTTTCCTGCGTTCGAGAGAGTTTTTATGGCAGGAAGGACATACCATTCATGCTACCGCCGAAGAAGCTGAGGAAAGAACCATTCAGATGCTTAACGTTTATGCGGATTTCTGTGAGCAGGTTCTGGCAATTCCCGTAGTTAAGGGACGAAAGACCGACAAAGAAAAGTTTGCCGGAGCGGAAGCAACTTACACGATCGAAGCACTCATGCACGACGGAAAAGCACTTCAGTCGGGTACAAGCCACAATTTCGGTGACGGTTTTGCACGTGCTTTTGATATTCAGTATACGGATAAAGATAACACCTTAAAATATGCTCATCAGACTTCGTGGGGAACAACCACCCGTCTTATCGGTGCCATCATCATGGTTCACGGTGACGATTCGGGACTTAAACTGCCTCCTCTCGTTGCCCCCACTCAGGTCATGATAGTTCCCATTAAGCAAAAGGCTGAAGGCGTTCTTGATAAGGCATATGAGTTAAAAGATGAATTAAAGAGCAAAGGCTTCAGAGTAAAAGTTGACGATACCGACAAGAGTCCGGGATTCAAATTTGCGGAGACGGAAATGCGCGGAGTACCTTTCCGTGTAGAGATCGGCCCCAGAGATATCGAAGAAGGCAAATGCGTGATCGTAAGACGCGATAACGGCGAAAAGTTTGAATGCGCTATAGTCGACCTTTCATCAAAGATCGAAGAGCTGATCCCCGTAGTACAAAAGGATATGCTTGAAGCTGCAAGGACCCGTCGCGATTCTCAGACTTATGTGGCGAAGAACTGGGATGAGTTTAAGGGCATTTTTGCCGAGAAGACAGGTTTTGTAAAGGCAATGTGGTGCGGAAACCGCGAATGCGAAGACAAGATAAAAGAAGAACTTGCGGTTACGAGCCGTTGTATGCCTTTTACACAGGAAAATATCGCAGATACATGCGTATGCTGCGGAAAGCCCGCAAAGAAGATGGTTTACTGGGGTAAGGCATATTAAACAGTTTTTGACGGAGGATTCGAAATGAACGTATTGGTAATCAACTGTGGCAGTTCGTCACTTAAGTATCAGTTTATCAATTCAGACAGTGAGGAAGTGCTTGCAAAAGGTCTTTGCGAAAGAATAGGAATAGACGGAAGTCAGATCACTTATCAGCCTAAGGACGGAGACAAGGAAGTAACCGTTACTCCCATGCCCGACCATACCGTAGCCGTTCAGCTTGTTATCGATATGCTGACAAACGACAAGACAGGCGTTGTTAAGTCACTTTCGGATATCGATGCGGTAGGACACAGAATAGTTCATGGCGGCGAGAAGTTTGCTTCGAGCGTGGTTATCAACGATGAAGTCGTTAAGGCGATCGAGGAATGCAACGATCTTGCACCGTTACACAATCCCGCAAACCTTATCGGTATCAACGCCTGCAAGAAGCTTATGCCGAATGTTCCGATGGTAGCCGTGTTCGATACGGCATTTCATCAGACCATGCCTCCGAAGGCATACCTTTACGGCATCCCTTACGAATATTACGAGAAGTTTAAGATTCGTCGTTACGGTTTCCACGGTACGAGCCACGACTATGTTTCAACAGAAGCCGCAAAGTTTCTCGGAAAAGACAGAAAAGACTTAAAGATAATCGTTTGTCACCTCGGTAACGGCGCATCCATAACCGCTGTGGACAAAGGAAGATCGGTCGATACATCAATGGGTCTTACGCCTCTTGACGGTCTTATCATGGGTACCAGATCGGGAAGCATCGATCCTGCGATCGTTACTTTCCTTGCCGGAAAGCTTCACACCGATGCCGACGAAGTTATTGAGATCTTAAACAAGAAATCGGGTGTATACGGTCTTTCAAAAGTATCGAGCGATTTCAGAGATCTCGAGAAAGCATACAATGAAGGCAACGAGCTTGCCAAAGTAACACTTGAGACATATTCATATCACGTTGCAAAGTTTATCGGTTCATACGTGGCCGCAATGAACGGTGTCGATGTCATAGCTTACACCGCAGGTGTCGGCGAGAACACATCACTCGTTCGTAAGATGGTTTCGGAATACCTTACATATCTTGGCACAAACGTTGATCCCGAGAAGAACAAATTAAGAGGAGAGATGGTAGTTCTTTCCAATCCCGGCTCAAAGGTAGTTACCATGATAGTTCCCACCAACGAGGAACTTGCGATCTGTCGGGAGACTGTAAGATTGGTAAAATAATAATTTATGCAGATAAAAATACCCGAGAATGTCGAAAAAATAATAAACACTCTTGAGGCAGCGGGCTTTGAGGCGTATGCGGTCGGAGGATGCGTAAGAGACACACTGTTAAACCGCACTCCGAACGATTGGGATATCACTACGTCCGCGCATCCCGAGGATGTTAAGAAGCTTTTTAAAGTAACTTTCGATACGGGTATTGAACACGGAACTGTATCGGTCCTTCTTGATAAAGTGGTTTATGAGGTCACCACATACCGTATAGACGGGGAGTACGATGATGCCAGGCATCCGAGCAGTGTTCTTTTTACCGATTCGCTCAAAGAAGATTTGAGAAGACGTGATTTTACGATCAATGCAATGGCTTACAATCCGCGTACAGGTATAGTGGATCTGTACGGCGGAAGGGAAGACATCGAAAACAGGATCGTGCGATGCGTCGGCGATGCAAGAGAACGCTTTGACGAGGATGCTCTTCGTATTTTGAGAGCAGTCCGTTTTGCCGCTCAGCTTGGGTATACCATCGAAAAAGAAACAAAGAAAGCCATCACGGAGCTTGCGGTCAATCTTAAGAAGATAAGTGCGGAGAGGATCCGTGAAGAGTTTCTTAAGATGATAACGAGCGATAACCCCGGATATATAGTTGATGCTTATGAACTCGGTATTACCAAAGTTTTTCTTCCCGAGTTCGATCTTATGATGAGAACGCCTCAGAACAATCCGCACCATGCCTACACTGTCGGAGTTCATACGGTCAAAGTCATGGAAAATATCAAAGCCGATAAGGTCTTAAGGCTTTCGGCGCTGCTTCACGATGTGGGAAAGCCTGCCACCAGAAAGACCGACGATAACGGGATAGACCATTTTTACGGTCATCCGAAGGTCGGAGTTGATATAAGTAAGGATATATTCAATCGGCTTAAATTCGATAATGAGACAAAAAGAAAGGTCTGCACTCTCGTGGGATGTCACGACTGGATGATAGAATCGTCCGACATTCATATCCGTAAGGAGATCCACAGGATAGGAGAAGAAGCATTCCCCGATATATTTGAATTAAACCGTGCAGATATTTTGGGACAAGGCAAATATCGCATGGAAGAAAAGCTTGAATTGCTCGAAAGAGTAAAAAAAGCTTACGATGAGGTGATGAAAAAAGAGGAGTGTGTTTCACTCAAAACTCTGGCCGTCACCGGAGCCGATCTTATCAAGGCCGGATGCAAAGAGGGCCCCGAGATCGGAAAAACGCTTGAGTATCTTTTGGAAAAGGTGCTTGAGGATCCGTCATTAAATACGAAAGAAAAATTGCTTGAATTGCTGTAAACTGTGAGGAACGGATGGCAGGAAAAGGTATAAAAAGAGCATTGTTTATAACGTTGATCTCTCTTTTTTTATCGGGATGCTCGGATGCATCTCTGCCTCTTGCGTCCGTAACCGGTGATCGGATCGCGTCAAAAGACTTCGAATCTTACGTTTCGGGTGATTACGATTCGTTTGATACGGCCGTCATAGCCGCCATCGATACGTTAAGTGACGAGATCACCTTATACAATTACGATATCAATAAATTCTATACTCTTAATTTCGACGGTACTTCGTCGTTCGCTGACAGATACAAGACTCCGATTTCTTTGTCCCAATTATCGGTCGGAAATCTCGTGGACGTTTGGTTCATGAAGGACAAACGTCTTATCTCAGGCATGTGCGAAGCATCTGATACATTCACAGAGTCTGACATCTCCGATTTCGAGATCAACGCATGGTCAAAAACTTTAAAGATCAAAAGCGATACGTATCGTGTCTCCACAAAGACGTTTGTTTCTTCCGACGGAAAAAAGATCGATATTTCGGAGCTTAGTCAAAGCGACAGTATAACGATCCGCGGTATAGACAATACGGTAATGAGCATTACCGTAGACAACGGGCACGGTTATATCATGCTTGAAGGAAACGATTATTTCGTGGGCGGATTTATGGAGATAGGAAGCAAGATCATATATCAGATCGAACCCAAGATGATGATCCTTGTTCCGGAAGGCGATTACAACGTGCGTATCACAAATCGCGGAACGGAAGTAAACAGAGAGATCACGGTTGCAAGAAATTCCGAGACTGTCATCGATCTGTCCGATGTAGAGATTGTGGAAGAAAAAGTCAAATCTTTCACACTTGCCGTTTCGCCTGAGACCGCTACCGTGACGATCGACGGAAAAGCCATCGATCCTGCTTATCCCGTGCATTGTTCGTACGGTATGCATAAACTCGTTGCGACTTGCAGCGGATATAAGAAGCTTACAAGATATTTTAATGTTGATGAAAATACAAAGGAACTTAAGGTGACTTTGATCGCCCTTCCCAAGGAAGAGTCTGTTTCCGGTAACGATACTTCCGTGGCCGGGACAACAAGTACGTCGACGAGCGATTCGACAAGCACATCGACTTCGACGTCAGCATCGGCTTCAACGAGTACGAGTGCGTCCGATTCAACGACAACCTCGACTTCGACATCAACGTCCGCCTCGACATCAACTTCGGCGAGCGATTCGACGAGTACGTCGACAAGTACTTCGACCGGTACGTCAGCATCGGCTTCAACGAGCACGAGTGCGTCCGATTCAACGTCAGCCTCTACTTCCGCGTCGACTTCAACGAGCACATCAACGTCGACAAGCACATCGACCTCGACGTCTGACAGTTCTTCTGCAAACGAACAGACTGAGAACACTCAGGATAACAGGACTTACTATGTTACGATAGCCGCACCCGATTCCCCGGAGGTTTACTGGGACGGCAGTTACGTGGGTCTGGCTCCTTTATCTATAAAGAAAACCGTTGGAACACACGTTATCACACTAAGAAAGCCGGGGTTTGAGACGCGTTCATTTACGGTCATGCTCGACGATGCCAAAGAAGATGTGAGTTACACATTCGACTCAATGGTCAAAACAGAATAAACGAATTATTAAAAATGCCGAAAAATAGCCATTTTTTGGTCTTTTGCCTTGACATTTAGAACAAAAAAAGATATAACTATTTTAGACGTTTTCCTAAAGGGGATTCGTAAATAATTTTGACTCATCATAGAGGAGGAAATTTTAATGAACAAGACAGAATTAGTTGCAGCTATCGCTGAAGAAACAGGATTATCCAAGAAGGATGCCGAGAAGGCTGTTAAGGCTTTCACAGACGTAGTTACAAAGCAGTTAAAGAAGGGCCAGAAGGTTCAGTTAGTTGGCTTCGGTACTTTCGAAGTTACCAAGAGAGCTGCTAGAGAAGGCAGAAATCCTCAGACAGGCGCACCTATGAAGATTAAGGCTTCTAAGGCTCCTAAGTTCAGCGCAGGCAAGGCTTTAAAGGATGCAGTTAACAAATAAGTTTGACTGATATCAAAGGGAACCGGCGACGGTTCCCTTTTTTTGTTCCGATAATATAATTTTTTGGAGATATAATATGAGATTGGACAAATTCTTAAAAATAGCCCGTCTTATCAAAAGGCGTACGGTTGCCAACGAGGCATGCGATAATGATCGTGTATATGTAAACGATAAGATCGCAAAGCCCTCCACTAAAGTCAAAGTGGGTGACATAATCACGATAGCATTCGGAAATAAAGAGCGAAAAGTAAGAGTTTTGGATATTAAAGAGACAGTAAAAAAAGAAGAAGCCGAAAGCCTCTACGAAGACCTATGACCTTCAAAACCCGACAAAACATGAGTGTTTTCGGAGAAAAGATGAAAGAAAATATAAAAATATCGACGAATGTGGTTGACGTAAGTAGTTTACAGATATACAATAAATTTATGTTAACATGTTAACATAATCGATATTCAGGAGAGGCACAATGAGAAGAAAACCGGCTATGAGGACAAATAAGCCCAGAAATCTTCTTAGTATCGCAACTGTTTCCGTGATAGTTGTGATGCTTGTGATCGTGCTGCACGTAGGTTCAGTCCGGCTTCTTGAAAAGAAAGCGGCCTACGATAAAAGAGAAGCTTATCTTCTTGAGGAGATCGCCAAAGAAGAGAGGCGGACCGAAGAGATTGAGGAATATAGAAAGTACACGCGTACAAAACAATATATCGAAGATCTTGCAAAAGAAAGACTCGGACTTGTTTACAAAGACGAGATAATATTTGAAGCAGATAATTAGAACACCTTTCGTTGAATAAAAACGGAAGGTGTTTTATCATATGTAATATGACCGATCCATTCATTAACAAGATAAGTGAATACATTAAAAAAGAAGAGCTGCTTGAACGTAATGACAAGGTTGTGCTCGGTGTATCGGGCGGAGCCGATTCGGTAGCTCTTCTTTATGCCATGAATATGCTTAGGGAGCAATACGATCTAAGTCTTCTTGTTGTGAGCGTAGATCACGGATTAAGAAAAGAAGCCAAGGAAGAGTGCGAGTACGTAAAGAGCCTTTGCGATAAGCTGTCCGTTCCGTTTGTACTTAAGGAGTTTGATGTTGAAAAGCTTTCAAAGGAATGCGGAAAAGGCACCGAAGAGACCGGCAGAAAAGTCAGATACGATTCGTTTGCTGAGGAGGCCCGTGTTTTGGGACATGGCACCAAGATCGCTGTGGCTCACAATATGAACGATCTTTGCGAGACAATGCTTTTTCATCTTTTCAGGGGTACGGGACCTAAAGGGCTTTGTTCGATACTTCCGAAACGTGACAATATAATAAGGCCGTTACTTTGTGTCGAAAGAAAAGAGATCGAAGAGTGGCTTTATAAAAACAATATTAAGTTCTATACGGATAAGACGAATCTGACCGACGATTATACCCGCAACATGATCAGGCACAACATAATCGATTATGCGGTTAACAATATCAATCCCGGCGCAGTGAGCCACATGGCGAACACCGTTTCAATGCTTCGCGAGCTTACGGATTTTGTCGACTTAAAAGTGGACGATCTTTATAAAAAGGTCTGTCATAAAGAAAACGATGAGATCGTTGTCGACGCCGCTTTATTGAACGAAGAAAGCTCTTTCGTAGTGTGTTCTTTGTACAAAAGGTGCATTGATCTTACCGTTCCTTCCAACAGAGATATCACGATAAAGCACTTTGAGGCGATCGAAAAACTGACCTTGGGAAGCGAATCAAAAGAACTCGATCTTCCTTACGGCATACACGTTTTGTATGAGGCCGGAAAACTTAAGTTTAAACGATCCGTTTTTGAAGAGCCCGTGTTTGAACCCGTTGTTTTCAAAGAAGATGAAGGGATCGTTAAAACAGAATTCGGAATGACCGTAAAGTGGCATGTTGAAGACAGAACGAAGGATTTTTGCGTGTTCAAAAATGAGTATACGAAATGCTTCGATTATGATAAAATACTTAATCGTCCGATACTTAGGACCATCAAGGAAGGGGACCGGATCACGATCAATGATATGCTTCAGACGAAGAAGCTTTCCGACTATTTCATAGATGAAAAGATTCCCTGTTCACAAAGAAAGAAGACACTTCTTATAGCCGACGGAGATAACATAGTGTGGGTTATAGGACACAGGATCGGAGAGGCGGCAAAGATAACTGACGAGACAAAGAAGATCCTGTATGTGGAAGTGATAAAGGAGGATATCCATGGATAAGCATCACGTAAAAGTTATGATATCTGAGGAAGACGTAAACAAGCGCATAAGAGAGATCGGTGAAGCGATCACAAAAGATTATGCCGGCAAGTCGGTTCATCTTGTATGTGTATTAAAAGGCGGAAGCTTCTTTATGTGTGAGCTCGCAAAGAGGATCGATCTCAACGTTTCTCTTGATTTTATGTCGGTTTCAAGCTACGGTGCGGGTACCAAATCAAGCGGAGTCGTTCGTATCGTAAAAGACCTTGATGAGCCTTTGGAAGGAAAGGATGTCATAGTAGTCGAAGACATTATCGATTCGGGAAGAACTCTTTCATATCTTATGGCACTTTTAAAGGACAGACATCCGGCAAGCCTTAAACTCTGTACGCTTCTTGACAAGCCTGACAGACGTGTCGTTGATGTGGATGTTGATTATACCGGATTTAAGATTCCGGATGCTTTCGTAGTCGGATACGGTCTCGATTACGATCAGGTATACAGAAACCTCCCTTATATAGGAGAGGTTGTGTTCGATCCCGAATAAAGATTAAAGGAGCAAAGTTTTGAACAAGAAAAATCAAGGATACAGGATCTATTTTGTATTGATGCTCATCCTTTTGGGTTTTGCGATCATTATGTCATTTTTGCAAAAACAAAAGACATACTATACAAAAGAACAGTTATTGAATGATATTGACGCAGGCAGCGTAACCGAGATACTCATCGAGCCAAATGCCGAGAACGGTACGGGTGTGTTAAAAGTCACTTTCGCGGGCGGAAACGAAAAGCAGCTGTACGTTACGGATGTAACCGAGATCGAGAGTCTGCTCGAAGAAAAGGACATACCTGTTTATATCGGTGATATCCCGAGAGAAAACTGGTTTTTAAGCTATGTTCTCCCTGTTTTGGTGATCCTTATCATAGGGGTATTCCTGTTTGTGATGTTTACGTCGCAACCGTCGGCCAATTCTCAGAGTTCCAAGATGATGAACTTCGGTAAATCCCGTGCAAGGATGTTTACCGGAAGTGAAAATAAGGTCACTTTAAAAGATGTTGCCGGACTTAAAGAAGAAAAAGAAGAACTTGACGAGATAGTCGAATTCCTCAAAAATCCCGGAAAATTTCTTCAGGTGGGCGCCAGGATCCCCAAGGGCGTTCTTCTCGAGGGACCTCCCGGAACCGGAAAGACGCTTCTTGCCAAGGCAATAGCCGGAGAAGCAAGTGTTCCGTTCTTCAGCATTTCAGGTTCGGATTTTGTTGAAATGTTTGTAGGTGTCGGCGCATCAAGAGTACGAGACCTTTTTGTAGATGCGAAGAAGAATGCACCCTGTATAGTGTTCATAGACGAGATCGATGCCGTTGCCAGAAGAAGAGGTACCGGTATGGGCGGCGGTCACGACGAACGTGAGCAGACACTTAACCAGCTGCTTGTTGAGATGGACGGTTTTGCGGAAAACTCGGGTATCATCGTATTGGCCGCAACAAACCGTGTGGACATACTCGATCCTGCGATACTTCGTCCGGGCCGTTTCGACCGTAAGGTTGCGATCGGTGTTCCCGATGTAGGAGGCCGTGAAGAGATACTTTCGGTACATGCAAAGAACAAACCTCTCGGCGATGACGTAAATCTTAAGGATATTGCACAGACCACGGCAGGATTTACCGGTGCGGATCTTGAGAATCTCTTAAACGAAGCGGCGATCATTGCCGCCAAAGAGGACAGGAAGTATCTTGTTCAGGAAGATATCAAAAGATCGTTCATTAAAGTGGGCATAGGTACGGAGAAGAAAAGCCGTATCATATCCGACAAAGAAAAGAAGATCACGGCTTACCATGAAGCGGGACATGCCATTCTTTTCCATGTGCTTCCCGAAGTGGGCCCCGTTTATACCGTATCCATCATTCCTACGGGACTTGGTGCGGCCGGTTATACGATGCCTCTTCCCGAAAAGGATGAGATGTTCCATACAAAGACCGAAATGCTTGAGGAGATCATGGTATCGCTCGGCGGACGAATCGCAGAAGATATCATATTCGGTGATATCACTACCGGAGCTTCAAGTGATATAAAGAAAGCCACCAAGATGGCTAGAAGAATGGTCACCCGTTACGGAATGAGCAAGAATATCGGTGTAATATGTTATGAAGACGATGATGACGAAGTATTCATCGGTCGAGATCTTGCGCATGCCAAGAGTCATTCGGAAGAAGTTGCTTCCGAGATCGACAAAGAAGTAAAAGCCATTGTGGATGAATGTTACGAAAAGGCTGAGAATATCATAAAAGAGAACATTAATGTTCTTCACTCATGCGCAGAACTGCTTATGCAGAAAGAAAAGATCACAAGAGAAGAATTTGAGGCCCTTTTTGCTTAAGCAAAAAGATGCTCCGCAAGGATGCGCACTCGCGCGTGCTGAAAATGTTGCTTGCAGCAACCGCGCTCGGCGCGAGCGTATTGCAAGCAATACGCTTTGTGCAATTTTCACAAAAAATACATCTGACTTTTGTGAATTTTGTGAATGGTGAGCATTTACCCTAAAAAGGTCGGATGCTATTATACTACTTGTAACCCCCCAATACATTATATAGTTTTTTGCTATACCCCATAAGAAGAAATACCTTCTCAAAAGAAAAAGCGACACGCGAGTGTCGTTTTTCTTTTTCCCATTTTATCCCCAATAAACGGAATATGTTGCCTTATTCTTTATCTTTATCACTATATGTGGTAGAATATATGTCGATTAATCACATGCAGGTTTGTTATGGACTTCTTAGGCGGCAAAAAAACTGAAACCGAAAGAAAGTATCTATCCGAGATGAGGCCGGTTTTCTTAAAAAAGGCCTTGTTTTCTGATACTACGGCCAATTATGTCGATCCTCCGGAGCCCAATCCTTACGGACAGGTTACCATCAAATTTCGTGCAGCCAAAAACAATGTAGATACCGTTTATCTTGTTTCCGGACAGGATATCTATCCCATGCACAGAGGTGAATCGGACAGATCGTTTGATTATTACGAATGTACGATAACTCTCAATCAGACAATATTCGAGTATTATTTCGAAGTTCACGCCGGCAAGATAGTGTGCACCTACGATTCTTTCGGCGTATCCAAAGATAAAGTTCCCGCCCATCCTTTTAAGCTCATACCCGGATTTCATACGCCCGACTGGGCAAAGGGTGCGGTTATTTATCAGATATACGTTGAGCGCTTCTGTAACGGCGACTATACAAACGATGTGGAAGACAGAGAGTACTTCTACGTAGGCGGTCCCGTTCAGAAAGTCGAGGACTGGTTCAAGATACCTAACATTGACGGAACAAAAGAGTTTTACGGCGGAGATCTTAAAGGTGTTATCGATAAGCTCGGATATCTTAAAGACCTCGGCATAGATTGCATATACTTCAATCCCTTGTTTGTTTCTCCTTCCAATCACAAATACGACAGCCAGGATTATGAGCACATAGATCCTCATTTCGGCGTTATCGTTAAAGACGGCGGAGAATGTCTTGATTTCGGAGAAAGTGACAACAGAAAAGCAACCAAATACAGGACGCGCGTCTGTTCAAAGGAAAACCTTGAAGCGTCCGATGAATTGTTCTGCGAACTTGTAAATAAAGCTCACGACCTTGGTATAAAAGTCATTTTGGACGGAGTATTCAATCATTGCGGATCGTTCAACAAGTGGCTTGACAGAGAAAGAATATACGAAGATGCCGAGGGCTTTGCCAAGGGGGCTTACATAGATGAAGCAAGTCCTTACAGAAATTTCTTTGATTTCAGATCCAACAACTGGCCATACAATTCTGATTATGACGGCTGGTGGGGATTTGATACACTTCCTAAGCTTAATTACGAAGCTTCACAGGAACTTTATGATAAGATCATGGATATTGCCGCAAAATGGATATCCAAACCCTTCGGTGTGGATGGATGGCGTCTTGATGTGGCTGCGGACATAGGACATTCACCGGAGTTTAATCATGAATTTTTTAAACGCTTAAGAAGAACGGTCAAGGATATCAATTCCGAGGCCCTCATTTTGGCGGAGCATTACGGCGATCCCGGAAGCTGGCTGGCCGGCGATGAATGGGATTCGGTAATGAACTATGACGGCTTTATGGAACCGGTTACGTGGTTTCTTACGGGTATGCAAAAACACAGCGACGATTTCAGACCCGATATGGTAGGAAATACGGACGCTTTTTGGAGTGCGATGACGTATGCGGGATATAAGTTCACCAACTCATCTCTCCAGGTAGCCATGAACCAGCTCTCGAATCACGATCATTCGAGATTTTTGACGCGTACCAACCAGGTTGTCGGTCGAAGCGGCAGTGTTGGGGCCTATAGGGCCGATGAAGGCGTCAATAAAGCAGTTATGAGACAGGCTGTGGCCATTCAAATGACATGGACGGGCGCTCCCACGATCTATTACGGCGATGAAGCGGGCCTTACCGGCTTTACCGATCCCGATAACAGAAGAACTTATCCTTGGGGACGTGAAGACAAAGAACTCATTTCTTTCCATAAAGAAATGATCCGTATTCACAAGGAAACGGATGAATTGATCTCGGGATCGATAAAAAGACTTTCAACAGACCGCTTTATAATCGCATTCGGCAGATTCACCCGTGAAAATGCCACTGTTACCATTGTAAACAGAGACAGCGTAGACAGAGAGATAACGATATTCTTATATGATATGATAGCTCCGACGGATGCAACGTACGAAAAGATAATGTATTCCGATTCAAGCGGATATGATGCGACCGTAGTAGAGCTTAAATTTGACAGTCCGAAAGTTACGCTTTCTCTTCCTCCCTTATCGACGTATATTTTCCGTTCGGTAAGATAACAGACAGGAAAAGAATATGCTTTATCAGATTCATAACGGCACCGTAATGTTCGCTGCCGATACAATATTAAAAGATATCAATTTCGAAATAAAAAATTCTAACGAAAAGATTGCCATAGTCGGCAGAAACGGCTGCGGCAAGACTACTCTTCTGAGACTGATTTCCGGCGAGATTGAAATTACAAAAAGAGATTCCGACGAGGACATGTTTGTTGCAAAGACGGGAAATCCCGTCATCGGTTATTTGAAACAGATGACGTTTAAAGACGATTCCGTCACCCTCGAAGAGGAAGTAAAAAAAGTATTTGCTCCGATACTGGAGATGAAGGCTTCTTTGGACTCAATGGTAAAGCGCATGGAGTCCGGGGAAGGTGCGGCACTTGCCGATAAATACACCGCTTTGGAGGAACGCTTTAAATATCTTGGAGGATACTATTACGAAAAAGAATACGAGATAGTATTAAAGAAATTCGGTTTCACCGATGAAGACAAGAAAAAGCGATTATCCGAGTTTTCGGGCGGACAGCGCACCAAGATAGCATTTGTGAAGCTTTTGCTTGAAAAGCCCGATATTCTCCTTCTGGACGAACCTACCAACCACTTGGACATTGAGACTGTCGAGTGGCTTGAAGGATATTTGAAAGATTATCCAAGGGCGATAGTCATAGTATCCCACGATCGAATGTTTCTGGACCGCATCGTAGAGACTGTCTACGAGATCGAAAGAGGAAAGATCACCAGATATCCGGGCAATTATTCAAAATTTGTTGAGACAAAGAAACTTAATTACGAGAAGCAGTTAAAAGATTATGAAGCTCAGCAAAAAGAGATCGAACGTCTCAATACGATAGTGGAAAAGTATAAAAATACACCCACAAAAGTTTCAATGACGCGTTCAAAGCTTAAAGCGATCGAGCATATGGACAAGATCGACTGTCCCGACAAATATGACACCAAGAGCTTTAAAGCATCATTCAAACCGTTAAGAGAGACCGGTAAAGATGTATTGTATATAGACAAATTAAGCGTCGGTTACGATTCGATACTTGAAACGGTATCTCTTGATATGAAGAAGGGAGAAAAAGTCGGTATAATCGGCGGAAACGGGATAGGTAAATCCACTTTCCTAAAGACGCTGGTAGGAGCGCTTGAACCGAAATCAGGCTATTTTAAGTTCGGAGCCAATGTGGATATCGGATATTTCGATCAGCAGATGGCGCAGTATACTTCCAAGAAAAAGATAATAGACGATTACTGGGATATGTTTCCGACTCTTACAGAAACGGAAGTCCGTAACGATCTCGGCGCATTTTTGTTCTCGGGCGACGATGTATTTAAAACGGTCGATCTTCTTTCGGGCGGTGAAAGAGTCAGACTTGCCTTGGCAAAGATATTTAAAACCGGTCCAAATTTTCTTATACTCGATGAGCCGACCAACCACATGGACATTGTCGGCAAGGAAACCTTGGAGAGCATGCTTGCGGACTTTGCGGGGAGCGTTTTGTTTGTTTCTCATGACAGATATTTTATAAAGAAAGTTGCTTCGAAGGTGCTCGACTTTACCAAAGATGGAGTGGTTGCATACAACTTCGGGTACGAAGAGTACGAAGAAAAGAAACTGGGTAAACCTGTTGAAATCAGACCGACAAAGGTTGAGAAGGTCGAAGAAAAGACTCAGGAAAAGCCTGTATATTTCAATCTTGGGAAAGAACGATCAAAGCTTGAAAGAAAGCTAGAAAAGATCGAAGAAAAGATATCTTTGCTTGAAGATGATATAACAAAGCTAAAAGATGAACTGTCAAATCCCGCGATATCCAGTGACTTTACGAAGCTTTCAAAGATACAGTCGGATATCGACGAAAAAGAGGAAATACTCCTAAGCGCCATGGAAGAGTGGAACGAAGCAGACAAACAATTATCGGAGTTAAAATAGTTTTTTTAAATTCCTGCCTTTTGGCAGGAATATTTGTTTTTATAGACATAGTATCGTTTATGTTGTACGATAATAATTGATACCGTCAATTGTTCACAAACAGGAGAATGATACATGCATTTTGGACCGGTGATATTCTTATTTGGTATGTTGGCGATCTGTATAGCCGTAATAATCATTTTTGGTGTTAAATTTCTTAAAGTGATCAATGATGTTTACGGCAGGGATGAGATCAGAAAAGCTGCGGAAGAAGAAGCAAAAAATATAAGACTCAGAGACCCGGTCATCACTTGTGATTACTGCGGATGCAAGGTAGATACGCGTGAATATAAAGTTTGTCCTCACTGCGGAGGCGCTTATAACTTAGATTCCGAATGGCTCAAACGCCATAAACTGGATGAAAAGACCATTCAAAAGACTACAAACAATGTGTTCAAAAATCTCAAAAAAAGCCGGTTTGGAAAAAAGGTACCCGAGTTAAAAAGAGCAAGAAAGAACTTTTGGCTTTCTTTTGTTCCGTTGCTTCTCTTCGTTTTGTTTATCGTTTTTTCTTTGATGATGGCAAACCGGCGTACAATACGAAAGACCGAAAAACTCAATGTTGATTCGCTTGATAAATATGTTGAAGCCGACTATAAGATCGTGGGCGACGGCGTTATTTTTGATGACGGTGAAGTAACCGTCACCCTCAAGGGGTTTTATGTTCAGGACGGTTTTCGCGGAAGCATTGACGATAACAATTATGCCGGAGAGGTAAAAGCTGAGATCACAGTCAAGAACAATCTAAAAGAACCGGTTCAGGTGACAATAGCATGTAACTGTATAAACGGAGTGGCCAAAGAATACAGCGGTTTCTTTGTCTATGACTGGTTTGCACAGAAAAAAGAAACTACTGTCTATGAAGAGTTTTATAACATTCCTTTTCAGACGATATCGGAACTTGTCTTTACTAGATGCGAAGTATCCACGAGAGATTACAAAAATAACAAATCTTTGGCCCGTCCGGTTACGATCACTACGACAGCCGATTTTGTTCCCGCTTCGCCGATCGAGGGAAAAACTCTTATGTTCTCAAACGACCTGGTGGACATATATTATTCATATATAGAAATTTATGAAAGATATGGTATCTATGTTGTCAATAAGTCAGACGAGATTTTAAAAATATATGACAGACTTACGTACGATCTCGACGGTCCCGATCAGACGGTGTATACAATATATATCTTTAACGAACCTATTCCCCCGGGATATATTGCTACAGAAAGTACGACGGATCTGTTCATGAATGAGCCGGATAAAGATACGGTTTACTTTTCTCTTATGTTCGAATATCCCAATAATCCGGGGCTTGGCTTCTCAACCGGATACATTGAGATAAAAAGAGATGGAACTATTAATTGACAAAAGAAAGCAGATATTGTAGAATTGCCTTTGTTTGAAATCAATATCTGTTTTGCGGGTGTAGTTCAATGGTAGAACACCAGCCTTCCAAGCTGGACACGTGGGTTCGATTCCCATCACCCGCTT
>JAILEQ010000112.1 GCA_024687305.1 Lachnospiraceae bacterium
CATAAGTCAGATCTGTCGGTTCGACCAACACTTTATAATCGCTTTCATCTCCCTTTTCTATCCGTGCTTCTATCAATTCGCTCGTAGATTTGGGCGCAATATATTTGATTCCGATAAAGATCAATAAAGCAGCAGCGATTAAGGCTGAAGCAGTGATGATCATTCGCTTCAGCAGGGATCTTTCCATCTGTAAACTATGTGAATATTCTTCTGCATGTTCACTTTTGCAATTGATAACATCACTTGTTGAAACATTGAAAACTGCAGCTATTTCGTCAAACTTGCTTACTTCCGGCAAACATAAGCCCCTCTCCCATTTACTTATGGACGAATTTGTAACATTCAATAGTTTTGCAACTTCTTTTTGAGTAAGATTATTCTTTTTCCTTTGCTCTCTAAAATAACTGCTGAAATCATTCAAATTCATATGAGCGTACCCCCTTCCCTGTCATTTTTATACAAAAAATATATCCAATTATCTGAATAATTTCAATCGACTTAAAGTCGAATGCGCGTTTCATTCAATAATTGTACGGTTAAATTGGGCTTATATATGTCTTACAACTTCAAATCTTTGAAGTTGAACTTCTTCATCTTCTCTGATGCCTGCTTTTTGCTTCGCGATTGAAATCTGTTCATCTACTGTGTCAACACCTTCAAGGTCTGGAAGAAGAAGTCCGCGCTTAAATCCCTTGGATACGATAACACCGTATTTTTTGACATCAAGTTCATCCTTTGAGTCTATCTTTTCGGGAGCACTCAGAATGTCCACATTGATATCAAGGAAAGGAAGTTCTTCAGCTTCTATGGGACGAAATCTGGGGTCTTTTGTGGAAGCGCTTATTGCGTTATATATGATCTCCTCAGCGATATTATCCCTGGTAGGAAGAAAAGTCCCGATACAGCCTCGTAACCGACCACCCTTATGTATTGAAACAAAAGCGCCGGCTTTTTCTTTGAGCATCACTGCAGGGAGATCGGTGGGCACGGGAATTATCTCTCCGGCAAGTATATAGCTTTTCAAAGATTTTCTGGCAAGACGGACATATTCATCGGAGTTGGCGATTTTCTCCTCAAGTTCGGTTTTTATCTTTTGAAGATATATGTCGCCATATTGTCTTGATTCATCGGTGCCTGCCGGGTAAAATGATGCGATTCCGTAACCGACACCCGTGACATCTTCATGCGAATAAACCTTTGCGGTAACATTTTGTCCGTCAAGTGCTCCCGCCATTATCACGAAAGATCTGTGACCGCATTCGGCAGCCTTATCGCAAAGTTCCTCGGAAAATTCAAGCATCTCACCGAATGCAGCTCTTTTTGCCACGTCCATGATCTTTTCATCGTACTCGGGACCTTCTTTTGCATAACCGTAAGGGCCGTAATCCTGCAATTTATGGGAAAGGTCTCCACTTGCCACAAAGACAACGTTTCTGTTGCAGTCTTCCACCGCTTGTTTTATGATCTCGCCAAGCCTGTAGTGCTCTAAAAGACCGCAGCCCGACAGGCCTATCCTTATGATCTTCCCGTCTTTATATTTTTGTCTTATGAACCATAGCGGAACCATTGTCCCGTGATCGAGTTCAGGTTCACGCTCTCCCATCGTTCCGGCAGGAAAGTTCTTTTCGTCTGCCAATTGGCATATGCGGTCTCTTAATTCTTCATCGTAATACTCGCTGAAAGCGACTTCTTTTGCACCGAATCTTTTGAAATTGCCGTCAGCGCCCGCTCCCGGAGAAATATGGAAATAATCCGAATACATAATGCTGTGAGGACTGGTTATTATGATCGTTTCGGGTTTGATCTTCGCTATCTTTGCTGCTACACTTTCATATGCTTCTATCGTCTTAGATACCTGCTTTTCGCTGCCCTTTCCAATTTCAGGAATGATCATCGGAGGATGCGGTACCATAAATGCTGCTGTTATTCCCATATCGTTCACCTCGCGCGGATAATATTAACAATTACCCGTATAAACGTACTTTAAGTGCCTATTTGCGACTTCTTTTAGTCTGTAAATCTTTTCAACCGATGTGGCATTTCTGTCAGTCATATGAAATCTCGGAAAGAACCTTGATATATGGAGCGGTATCTCGGGATCCAGTTCAGAAATCCAAAAGCTTAGCTTATCAATCTCATCTTCCGAATCGTTTTCGCCGGGAATGATGAGAGTCGTCAGTTCCACATGGCAATGTTTCACGGCTTCTTTGATAAAATTCATGACCATTTGGCGGTCACCTTTTAAAAGATCTCTGTAATAGTTGTCGGTGAAACCTTTTAAATCAATATTCATGGCGTCAACATATTCAAACAGTTCCTTCACCGTAGCGATGTCAGCCATTCCGTTTGTCACAAGAACGGTTTTAAGACCGTCATTTTTAAGAAGTTTTGCCGTGTCGAGAACATACTCATAAGCGATGAGGGGCTCGTTATACGTAAAAGCCACGCCTATATTTTTGTTTTTAACCTGTTCCTTGGCTATCCTTGCCAGTTCTTCGGGTGAAACATATTCTGCTTCCTTTTTGACAAGATTAACCTCATCGCCCCAGGATATCTCATAGTTTTGACAAAAAGGGCATCTGAGATTGCAACCGTAACTGCCTACCGAAACAATAAAACTGCCGGGATAAAAGCGATTAAGGGGCTTTTTCTCAATCGGATCGAGCGCCATGGACGTTATCTGTCCGTAATTGGCCGGAACGACTTTTCCGTCCTTAGTCGTCCTTACCCCGCAAAAGCCGTATTCACCTTCTTTGATCACACAATGTCTGTAACAGACACCGCAAACGGCACTTCCACTCATGTTTCGCCCTCCATGGTGTTATTATACCATCCTAATCCAACGAAATCTCGAGAGTTGACAGTTTTTCTTTAAATCTCGTATCATGCTCCACGATAAGCATCGTTGGTTTAAACTTTTCGATAAGCGCTTCTATCTGCATTCTTGAGAAAACATCGATATAGTTTAACGGCTCATCCCATATGTAAAGATGGGCGGGAGTAAGCAGACTCGATGCTATTAAGACCTTTTTCTTCTGACCTTCCGAATAGTCCTCCATATTTTTCTCAAACTGCACTCTTTCAAAGTCGAGCTGCCTTAAAATAGATAAGAGCAACGTATGATCGAGGTTGTTTCTTTTTGCATGATCTCTCAGTCTGCCTTTTAAGTGTGAAGTGTCCTGGTTG
>JAILEQ010000113.1 GCA_024687305.1 Lachnospiraceae bacterium
TAAAATGACAGTGTGTCCCGAGTGCGGTTCGAAGTATATTTCGGGCTTTAAAGCGGGAACCGAGCAGGTGGAGGAGACGGTTAAGAAGATGTACCCGGAGGCTCGGGTACTAAGGATGGATGCCGACACCACCAGGCAAAAGGACAGCTACGAGAAGATCCTTTCTTCGTTCCTTAATAAAGAAGCCGATATACTTATCGGAACACAGATGATCGTTAAAGGTCATGACTTTAAGAACGTGACGCTTGTCGGTGTTCTTGCGGCTGATCAGACTTTGTTTGACGCAGATTATAAAGCGGCGGAAAGAACGTTCGATCTTATCACCCAGGCGGCCGGAAGAGCCGGAAGGGGAGATGTACCGGGCGACGTTGTCATTCAGACGTATAAACCCGATCACTATGCGATAGTCCATGCCGCCTCGCAGGATTACAAAGCATTTTACGAAGAGGAGATAGCGTACAGGGACTTTTTGAATTACCCGCCCACGGGACATATGTTAAGTGTTCTTGTTACGGGTAAAGACGAAGAAGAGACCGGTAAGTTTACTGATCAGATGTGCAAAGCGTTAAAGAAATATTTCGACAGCACGGTCATCGGTCCGGCACCCGCATTCATCTCAAAGTTAAATGATATTTACAGATTTGTTTTCTACATAAAGAATGTTGATTATGATAAACTTGTGGAAATAAAAGATTATCTTGAAGACAATCTTTCCAGGATCAAGAAAAAGAACACGCTTGTATTCTTTGATTTTGACCCTTACGGAATGCAGTAGGCTAAGGAAAGGAGTTAATATGGCAATAAGAAATATACGTATCATCGGTGACGAAGTTCTCACCAAAAGATGCAAGGAAGTCACGATAATGACTCCCAGGATAAAGACTTTGATCGACGACATGGTCGATACCATGAACGAGGCGAACGGAGTCGGACTTGCGGCATGTCAGGTCGGCGTTTTAAAGAGGATCGTCGTTATCGATACAACGGGAGAGGACCTTTATGTTCTTATCAATCCCGAGATACTTGAGACAAGCGGCGAGCAGGAAGGATATGAAGGCTGTCTTTCGATACCCGACAGATCCGGACTCGTTAAGCGTCCAAATTATGTGAAAGTAAGAGCACTCGACGAGGATCTCAAACCCTTCGAACTTGAAGGAGAAGGACTTCTTGCCAGAGCCATCCTTCACGAATGTGAGCATCTTGACGGTCATCTGTATATTGAGCATGTCGAAGGCGGACTTAACGGACTGGTAAGCAACGACCAGTTAAGAGAAGCGGAGGGTGAATCCGATTCATGAAGATAGTTTTTATGGGAACGCCGAAGTTTGCGGCAACCATTCTTGAAGGACTCTTTGAGAGCGGGGAAAATATCGTGGCGGTATATACTCAGCCCGATAAGCCCGTCAAACGCTCGGGAACCCCTGTCGCATCGCCCGTAAAAGAGTATGCACTTTCAAAAGGACTTAACGTTTATCAGCCTGTGCGCATAAGAAATGCCGAGGAAGTTGAACTGTTAAGATCGTTTGATGCCGATCTTTTTGTTGTGGCTGCATACGGACAGATTCTTTCCAAAGAAGTGCTTGACATCCCGCATCTTTTTTGCGTAAATGCGCACGGATCGATACTTCCGAAGTATCGCGGTGCTTCTCCCATCCAAAGAGCTATTGCAAACGGGGACCGGGAAACCGGCGTCACTTTGATGAGGATGGACGAAGGGATAGATACCGGCGACATGATCGCCGTATCGAAGATTCCGATCGAAAAAAACGACGACGAGGCGTCGGTATACGAAAAACTCGCGCACGTTGCCACGAGACTTCTCATCGACAACCTTAAAGCGATAGAGAGAGGCTTAGCGACCTTTACAAAGCAGGACGATGCGCTTTCTTCGTACGCACCCATGATCAAAAAAGAAGAGGGACTTGTCGATTTTAATAAGTCCGCTCACCTTATAGACTGCCTGGTAAGAGGCTTTAAAGAGTGGCCGACCGCGTATACTTTTGTCGGTGGGAAACTTTTAAAGATCCTTGAAGTAAAAGAAGCCGATCCGAATACGGAAAACGGCTCGCAGGAACTTGCTCCCGGGCATTTTGTGGTCACAAAAAGGAACCTTTACGTCACAACCGGCGACGGCATGCTGGAACTTTTAGCCGTTAAACCCGAAGGCAAGAAGCTTATGTCGGGTATGGATTATCAGAGAGGCTCGCATATAGCTACCGGTGACAGAGCTTATTAAGCAAATATGGACAAAGAAAAAAACTTAAGAGTGATCGTATTTGACAGCTTGATCGAATGCTTAAAGAATGGGCGAAAAAGCCACATTCTCATAAAAGACGTGCTGGACAAATACGATTATCTTGATAATACGGATAAAAACTTCATAAAGAAGCTGTTTGAGGGAACAGTTGAGAAAATGATAACACTTGATCATGTACTTGACGAATGTTCCTCAAAACCCATGTCAAAATGTAAGTTCGAGATAAAGATCATCCTTGAGATGGCCGCTTATCAGATACTTTTCATGGACAGAGTTCCCGATTCGGCCGCATGCGATGAAGCCGTCAAACTCTGCAAGAAGAAAAGCCGCGAAGAACTCTCGGGTTTTGTGAACGCTGTTTTAAGAAGCGTTGCTTCAAAAAAGGCCGAATTACTTGGGTTTGATACGGTCGAACCTTTAAGCAGACGTATGAGCGTTAAATATTCCGTTCCGGAGTGGATCGTTTCCATGATGATAAAAGAAATCGTGGGAAAAGATCCGCTTAGAGCCGATACATTTTTTAAAGCGCTCACGGATAAAAGACCCACTGTCGTCCGAATAACCGATAAAGAAAAGGAATCGGACATTCTCTTAAAGTGGGACGAAAAGAAGATAAACTATGTTAAGAGCAAAAACCTTGACAGAGTCTACAGACTTTTCGACCACGGGTCCGTGTCGGAAATACCCGGTTTTTCCGAAGGACTTTTGTATATACAGGATGAAAGCTCAATGTTTGCGGTGAAAGAGGCGGTTTCTTTTTGCAAAGATGCAAAAAGCGTGCTGGATCTTTGCTCGGCTCCGGGCGGAAAAGGAATATATGCGCTTGAACTTCTGGGCGCGCAGGCGCAGGGAATACTTGCCGATGTTTCCGAAGAAAAGACCGCTCTTATAAATGACAACCTTTCAAGACTCAAAGTAAAAAATGCGACTTGTATCGTTAACGATGCGTCGGTCCTTAATGAAGGATTTCTCGACCGATTCGATCTTGTGATCGCCGATGTTCCATGCTCGGGCCTTGGAGTAATATCAAGAAAGAGTGACCTTAAATACAACATTTCAAACGAAGGGATGGCGGAGATCTGTAAACTTCAAAAGAACATTGTTGACACAGCGGTCAGATATGTAAAAAAAGACGGTATTTTTCTTTATTCCACATGTACGCTTCATAAAGCGGAGAATGAGAAGATGAGAGCATATGTACTGGATAAAGGCGGATTTGAACTTTTAAGCGAGAAAAGACTTTGCCCCGACAGCGATGATACGGACGGTTTCTTTTTCGCGGTATTTAAAAAGAAATGAAGATCGACATTAAATCACTTAACCTAAATGAACTAAGGCAGATCGTAAAAGATATGTCACTTCCCGCCTTCAGGGCTTCTCAGATATACGATTGGCTTCATAAGAAGCTTGTCACGAGTTTTGATGAGATGACGAATCTTTCAAAGGATCTTAAAGAGATTCTTTCACAAAGATTTGAGCTCACCGCGCTTACTTTGGAGACGATGCAGGAATCGAAGATCGACGGGACAAGGAAGTATCTTTTTAAGCTTTCCGACGGTAATTTTGTGGAAAGCGTTCTTATGCGATATAAGCACGGAAACAGCGTATGCATATCCTCTCAGGTAGGATGTCGCATGGGCTGCAGATTTTGTGCGTCAACCCTGGACGGACTTACAAGAAATCTTACTCCCGCCGAGATGTTGGATCAGATATACCGTATCGAGAAAGATCTGGGTGAACGTGTTTCAAACGTCGTAGTGATGGGAACGGGAGAGCCGTTGGACAATTACGACAATCTCATTAAGTTCATCGAACTTCTGACGGATGAGAACGGCCTTAATATAAGTCAAAGGAACGTAACGGTTTCTTCGTGCGGACTTTGCGAGAATATAAAGAGACTGGCTGACGAGGATCTTCAGATAACCTTCGCGTTATCCCTTCATGCAGTAACGGACGAGAAGAGAAGATCGATCATGCCCATCGCAAACAAGTATACGATAGAGGAACTTCTTGATGCCGTGGGATATTATTTCGAAAAGACAAAAAGAAGAGTGACTTTTGAGTATGCACTCATAGCGGGAGTAAACGATACGGATGACGATGCGAACGGACTGATATCTTTGGCGTCAAAGGTCGGAGCGCATGTAAATCTTATTCCGGTCAATCCCATAAAAGAGCGTGAATACCGCGAAACACCAAGGGATGCGGTTGATGCGTTCAAAAATAAACTTGAAAAACGAAGAATAAATGTTACTATTAGAAGAGAAATGGGGCGTGACATTGACGGTGCATGCGGTCAGTTGCGCAAGAAAACCATGGACGCAAATTCCTGAAAGGAGCCGGGGTGTTAAAGACTTTTTCCATTACCGATATAGGTAAAAAAAGAACAATGAACCAGGACTATGTCTTTTCCTCGGAAAAGCCCGTAGGGGTGCTTCCCAATCTCTTTATCGTTGCAGACGGTATGGGAGGACACAACGGAGGCGGATTTGCTTCCAGTTACGCAGTAGACGTATTCCTGGAGTCGGTTGAAAAGTCCAATGAGATAAGCATAAGGAAAGTCATTTCCGAAGGCATTGCGACAGCCAATCGAAGGATAAGAGAGAAGGCGGCTTCAGACGAAGAACTTTTCGGAATGGGCACGACGCTAGTGGTAGCGACGATAGACGACGAATATTTACAGGTAGCCAACGTAGGAGATTCGAGACTTTACGTGATCTCCGATGAGATAAGACAGATTACGACAGACCATTCTTATGTTGAGGAAATGGTCAGAATGGGAGGGCTCGACAGAGAAAGTGCGAGAACTCACCCCAAGAAGAATATAATAACCCGTGCGATAGGAGCAGACGATGAAGTTACGGCAGATTTCTTCACGGTAAAGCTAAGCCCCGGAGATACGGTTCTCATGTGCTCTGACGGACTTACGAACATGCTTGACGATGAGGAGATACGGATGATCCTCTCAGGTCAGCGGGATATGGTTGAAAAGGCCGAAGAACTTATAAAGGCGGCCAATAACAACGGTGGTAAAGATAACATCGCGGTAATTCTTATCGATCCTTTCGGAGAATGATAAGACACGTTTGGAGATATAAATGATAAAGATCGGAATGATGATAGGGGACAGGTACGAGATCCTTGAGAAGATAGGGACCGGCGGCATGTCCGATGTCTATAAAGCTAAATGTCATAAACTGAACAGAATGGTTGCGGTCAAAGTGCTCAAACAGGAATTTTCGGAAAATGCGAACTTTGTTTCGAAGTTCCGTACCGAAGCGCAGGCTGCGGCAGGCCTTATGCATCCCAATATCGTTAATGTATACGACGTAGGAGATGAAAACGGCATATATTACATAGTAATGGAACTCGTCGAAGGTATCACTTTAAAGAAGTATATCGAAAAGAAAGCGCGCCTTTCGGTCAAGGAAGCCATAACCATTGCGATTCAGATCTGCCTTGGTATTGAGGCGGCTCATAACAATCATATCATCCATCGTGACATTAAACCTCAGAATGTCATAATTTCCAAAGAAGGAAAAGTTAAAGTTACGGACTTCGGTATCGCGAAGGCCGCTACTTCGAATACGATCACAAGTAACGTAATGGGTTCGGTTCATTACACCTCTCCCGAGCAGGCAAGGGGCGGTTTTTCCGATGAAAAGAGCGATGTTTATTCTCTTGGTATTACGCTTTTTGAGATGCTCACGGGACGTGTTCCGTTTAACGGTGACACTACCGTAGCGATCGCCATTAAGCAGATACAGGAAGAAATGCCTTCGCCCAGAGAGTATGTTTCCGAGATCCCGTTAAGCGTTGAACAGATAGTTTTAAAATGTACACAGAAATCGCCCGATAAGAGATATCAGAACATGGGCGAACTCATAGACGATCTTCGTCATTCGTTCACCAATCCCGATGACGATTTTGTAAAGATCGCTTCCGACGATGAACTGGGTGCCACAAGAGCCATGACCGACGAGGAAATGGAGCTTCTTAAGCGTGCTTCAAAGCCTGTAAGTACCGAGATCACCGGAAATCTGCCCAAAGCCAATCCCGAAGAGGATGACGATGATGAATTCGATCCGAGAATGAACAGGATCATGACGATACTTGCCATCGTAGTGGGTATCATCATCTGTGTTGTGGGCGTGCTCCTTATCGGTAAAGCCATCGGTATATTCAAACTCGGAAAAGAGAATCCTTCATCGATCAGTTCGGTAACCGTTGATGTCTCGATCGAACAGGTCATTATGCCCGAGGTTGTTGACATGGAATATGTCAAGGCTGCCGAGATACTTAAGAAGAAGGGACTTCGTCCGAAGGCTAAATACGAAGAATCCGACAGTGTTGCGGAGGGTATCGTTATATCTTCTTCGGTACACGAAGGGCTAAGAGTAGAACAGGGAACGGAAGTTACTCTTACGGTAAGCGCAGGCTCCGTAACCGTGGAAGTTCCCGAAGTAGTCGGCAAAACATTAAGTGCCGCAAATAAAGATATCATGGACAGAAATCTTAAGGTGGACATTCAGGAAGAGTATTCCGACAATGTTCTTGAAGGTCATGTCATTTCACAAAGCCCCGAAGCGGGAAGAGCACCCGAAGGTTCGACGGTCACTATAGTAGTCAGTCTCGGAAGCAAGACCGAGGTGTTTGATATGCCAAGCGTCCTGGGAATGCTCATGGACGATGCGATACTCACTCTTACCGAGCAGGGACTTGAGGTAGGAGAGTGTCTTCAGGTTTACAACAACGTATACGGAGAAGGTTACGTTTGCTACCAGAGCGTTTCCTACGGAAGCGACGTTACCAAAGGCACAAAGGTCGATATCCAGGTAAGTAAGGGACCTGAGCCTGAGGTCGAAGAAAAGTATACTTTCAAGGCGGATATACTTGCTCCCACACCCGCAGAAGACCCTGAGTTTAAGAGCGGAACGGAAGTAAAGATCACCATAGCAAAGAAAGACGGCGCAGTCTTGTTTGAAACGACTACGACTTCTTTCCCCGTGCCCGTGAACATGACCAGCATCTCCGGATCCGACGGCGGTATTTTAAAGATGTCATATACCATCAAGAAGCAGCCCACCGATCCTGAAACGGGACTTCCCAATATGACTGTTCCTCCCGAATCCGAGGACAGAGAGATACTTCGAGAGATCGAGTTCGTAAAGGAAGAAGACGACTAAGCCTATGAACGGAAAGATCATTAAAGGCATAGCCGGGTTTTATTACGTAAATGTTGAAGGGAAAGGCATCTTTGAGTGTAACGCCAAAGGGGCCTTTCGTAATGCGAAGATAAAGCCCCTTGTGGGCGATGATGTTGAGCTTGAGATCATCAGCGAAGAGAAAATGACAGGCAACGTTGTCGATATCGTTAAGCGAAAGAGCGAGATGATACGTCCTGCATGCGCTAATGTCGATCAGGCTCTTATTATTTTCAGTGTTAAGACGCCCGATCCGAATTTCAATCTCCTCGACAGGTTTTTGATCTATATGGGAAGTCTGGATATTCCCTGCAGCATATGCTTTAACAAAGATGACCTGGCAAGTGATAATGAGATAAGCGAGATCAAAGAAGCCTACAAAGACAGCGGTTACGATCTTTTCTTTGTAAGTGCCAAAGAGCGTGTGGGTGTCGATTCTGTAAGAGAATATCTTTCCGGGAAGACTACGGTTGTAGCGGGTCCGAGTGGAGTCGGCAAATCGTCTCTCATAAATCTTTTCTGCGATCGTGACGTAATGGAGACGGGTTCTATCAGCAAGAAGACCGAACGGGGCAAGCATACCACAAGGCACAGTGAGTTATTGTATGTCGGAAAAGAAACATATATCATGGACACTCCGGGATTTTCTTCGCTTGATGTATTCGGCACCGATACGGACACTCTGAAATTTTATTATAAAGAATTCGAACCGTTTGCAGGTGAGTGCAGGTTCAGAACCTGTGTACATATAAACGAGCCCGGCTGCAAGGTCAAAGAAGCGCTTGAGGGCGGTAAGATATCAAAGATGCGTTACGAAAACTATGTAACGCTCTACAACGAATTATGCAATATAAAGAAATGGTGATATAAGGGTTTTATGACTAAAGAGTTAAGCAACAAGATAAAAGTATACAACATATTTTTCATAATCTTTATTTTCTTTTTCCATTGCGATGCGAGATTTTATGTGCCGTATATGGAGCCTCTTTCATACATAATAGGCTCACTCGGCCTTTCGTTTTTCTTTACGATCTCGGGATATTTCATGTTTGCGGGAATGAACGATGAAAATGCCTTAAAGAGAAGTCTTAAGAGGATAAAGACACTGTTCTTGCCTTATGCATTCTGGAATCTGGTATTCTATATCTATTTTATCGCAAGCGATGTGTATTTCAGACAATCTCAGCCCTCAAAGGTGCTCTACAGATTCCTGTTTCAGCCCTACAACGATGTTTTGTGGTATCTGTTTGCACTGTTTTTATTCTCAATAGTGGCGTTTTTAACATACAGGGTTATAAAGAACGTTCTTGCGGCCTGGATATTCCTGTGTGTTATATCGGCCACGATCGTGATCGTATTTGTTATAAATCAGGCTTGGGTATGCGAACATATTTCGATCGGCTGGTGGCTTACCAAGATAACGCCGTATATACCGATGTATCTTTTCGGAGGCATTGTGGGACTTCATTACCGTGACGGTCTTAAAGTAAAAGCAAAATCTTTCGCCTGGCCGGTCTTTTTACTGGCTTCGTTTGCGGTGGTGCTCATCAAATACAAGTTTGATGAGGTGCCGATCGTTTATTGGCTTTCGATGTTCTTCGGCCCGGTCATTTTGTGGAAAGCGGTTCCGGAGTGTATTTTCAAAGCGGGAAAGATCATCGATTTCATTTGCGAACCGTCATTTCTTATCTACGAATTTCAACTTATGTCGTTTTGGATATGGCAGTCGGTATTTTACAGATTTGATATGACACCGGCTGCAAGAGAGAGGCTCATCTGCCTTTGCGCATATGTATTCATCTATATATTGTTCTATGCCTGCAAGGCCGTGTGTCCGCATCTTTTGGGCATTGCTACAGGCTTCAGAAACGGTAAGGATTTCACCAAAAAGGAAAAGAAAGCGTAATTACTTGCCTTGTCTTTGCCTGTGTATGGTGCTATAATTGCTAAATTGTAATCAACACAAGATTTTTGGAGGATTTATGGTACAGTCAAGAACTCACAATTGTAATGAATTAAGATTGTCCGATGTAGGTAAGAAGGTTACTTTAGTCGGATGGTATGAGAATATAAGACGTGTCAGCAAGAATCTCGGATTCGTTATCTTAAGGGATTTTTACGGAACAACTCAGATCGTTCCCGAAACCGAAGAGATGATGGAGAAGTTCTTAAGCGTGAACTGCGAGTCCACTCTTCTTGTCGAAGGTGAAGTAAGAGAGCGTTCAAATAAGAACAATAAGATCGCTACGGGTGATATCGAGGTCGTTCCCACACGTGTTGAGGTGCTCGGAAAATGTTTGCATGCCGAGCTTCCTTTTGAGATCAATCGTTCCAAGGATGCCGATGAGAATGCTCGTCTTAAATACAGATATCTTGATCTCAGAAATCCCGACGTTAAGAAGAATATAGTTTTAAGATGCAACGTCGTTGCGGAACTCAGACGTGCTATGACCGAAGAAGGATTTTTGGAGATCACAACGCCCATCCTTACTGCTTCATCTCCGGAAGGCGCAAGAGATTTCCTTGTTCCCGCAAGAAAGCATCCCGGAAAGTTTTATGCTCTTCCTCAGGCACCCCAACAGTTTAAACAGCTTTTGATGACTTCGGGGTTTGACCGTTATTTCCAAATCGCACCCTGTTTCAGAGATGAGGATGCGAGAGGAGACCGTACTCCCGGTGAGTTTTACCAGATGGATATGGAGATGGCTTTTGCAACTCAGGATGACGTGCTTAACGTACTTGAGAAGGTACTCGTTCCGGTGTTTGAAAAGTATGGTATCTATAAACGTATCACTCCTGCTCCGTTTAAAAGAATTCCTTTCAGAGAGTCAATGGAGAAATACGGTACAGACAAGCCCGATCTACGTATCGACCTTGAAATTAAGGATGTTACCGATGTACTCGGCGGTATAGATTTTGAGCCTTTTAAGGCGGGATGTGTTGAAGCCGTTGTTGTAAGCGGATTTAGTGCAACAAGAAAACAGATCGACCAGCTTGTGGCAGACGTCGAGGTTCAGACCGCTCAAAAGTCTTATTGGTTCAGACTTGATGAGAACGGAGAGATCGTCGGCGGTATAGCTAAGTTCATCCAGCCCATAAAGGATGAAGTTATAAAGAAACTGGGTCTCACAAACGGATGCTTCGTAGGACTTGCGGCAGGTCCAAAAGCTGCGGCATTAAAGACCGCAGGCGTGTTACGTACCAAACTTGGCACGCTTTGTCCCGAGCATATGGACAAAGAGCAGTATCAGTTCTGCTGGATAGTAGATTTCCCGATGTACGAGATCGGAGAGGAATCGGGTGAACTCGAATTCTGTCACAATCCTTTCTCAATGCCTGTCGGCGGACTTGAGATACTTGAAAAGGCAGCCAAAGGCGAAGCAGATCCTTTGGAGAT
>JAILEQ010000124.1 GCA_024687305.1 Lachnospiraceae bacterium
GCCAGAGAATATCCGCCTATATAATAAGTTTTTGTTTTGTCGTCACAGTACGATATTATCTCTTGAAGCGTTTTCTCGGCACCGCCTCCAAAGCCGTCTTTGCCAAACACCGCGGGAGCTTCCCATGGCGAGAGATCGTTATTCCAATCGTCTGTCACGAAAGCGGCGAGTCTAAAGTCCGCAGAAACGCCCTCCCTTATCAGATCGATCTCTTTTTCGATCAGACTCCGGTCGTGTTTGTCTATCGGCTGTATCAATATTGTTGACGCATCAGCGTTCCCGAATTCTATTATTTCCATCGTTTATTTCCATCGTTTCATTTCCGATCAATGATCACTCAATCTTCCGAGCAAGCTTTCAAACTATTTTCCCAGATACACCGAACCTTCTTCTTTAAGCCGCTTTCTTAAAGCCTTATGATCCGGTATCACCTTTTCAACCTCCGCCCAAAATCTTGGCGAATGGTTCATCTCTTTTCTGTGGCAGAGTTCATGGACCACCACGTAATCGACAACTTCATCGGGCATCAATGCCAACAGGTAATTGAAATTAAGATTACCCTTTGAGCTGCAGCTGCCCCAAACGGTTCTTTGCTTTCGGATCGCGATCCTACCGTAAGTTACACCCACTATAGGAGCATAATATGCCACCTTTTCAAGGATCATCTTCCTGGCCTTCTTCGTAAGCGCTTTTCTTTCTTCTTCCGTAAATTCCGGTACTTCCTCGCGTTTCGCCGCTCGCTTGCGGACCTTTTCCATATGTTTTTCTATCCAGTCACGCTTTGACGCAACAAACGCAGCTATCGTCCTGTCGCTCATCCTACGCGGTGCCCTCACTATCAGATTGGCGTCCGGATCGATGGTGATGGAAAGCGACCGCCTGTTGCTTCGAATGATCGTATATTCCATTTATGCCTCTCTGATGCGCTTAAAGCAACCGTTTAACATCTCAATATCAACTTTTCCCGTTTTATCAAATGCAGTGGATTCCACCGTGCAGTCACCGTCATATCCGTATTTACAAAGCTGTACAAAGAAGCCTTCAAAGTCAACATGTCCTTTCCCGATGGGCAGCACTTTGAGATTGCTCCAATCTTTTATTCCTCCGCCGTAATCGTTAAGGTGCAGATGCTTTATATGTCCTTCTTTAAACATCCAGTCCCACTCGGGCTCAAAAACTTTCATCGTCTGTCCGTGAAACTCTGCCATTTTTGTGTCGTAGACAAAACTTACATCCGGGAACAGCTTGTATACAACATTCATATCGTACATAGGATCGTGCTCATTGCAGATGACATTTTCGACCATCAAAAGCACTCCTGCCTGTTCTGCCATTTCTTTAAATATGCCGAATCTTTCCGCGTTTCGCTCGATATTTTTATCCGACACTATACCGTTCCAAAGATGAAACACCATTCTGTCGGCACCGAGTCCTTTGGCGATCTTCAAATTGATCTCAAACTCTTTGATTGCGGCCTTGACGCTTTCTTCGTCCTCTTCGGGACTCATCTCTTCGTAATTGTATCCCGCATCATCGAACCATGCTCGCGCTCCCGCCAGTTTCTCCGAAAGCGACTTTTCACAGTGTACTACCGGTATGAAAAGGTTAAATCCCTTAACCGTCTCTATCAACTCATCGACTTCGGGATACCAGGTATCGTAAACCAGAAGTTCAAACCCGTCACATTCAAGCTCCGGCGCGAACTTTTCAAGCAATCTGTAATCTCTTTTGTTTGGTCTTCCCAGCAAAGCCCCTGTTGAACAATATATATTCTTCATCGTTGTCCTCTCAAAGCACTCAGTTTATCGATATTTTCAAGTGTTTTACGAATTATAACATGTATAAAGAAAAAAGGACACCTGCAAAGGTGCCCTTTTACAATGCCCAAAAGACCGTGCCACGTTACGAAGAAACAACTTCCCACATTTCTCCCATGTTCTTAAACCCTCCGTCGGGAAGGCAGCCTTTGCATGGATCTTTACCCGAATGTGAGTGTACCGCGCACTCGGAGCAATGCGAGCCGTCACACGAAAAGGCCGATACTCTTTTTATGGCTCCGATCATCTCGAGATATTCAAGTTTTCTTTTTATATCATCAAGATCGGTTCCAAGCTGTGCCGCGAGCATTTCAAGCGTTCTCGCGTGGCCGTCTTTTAACAGATTTAACAATTCTTCCATATTCTTATTACCAGATGAGATTTCCGATATGATATGCGATCGCCGCAAGTATCAAAGAAACAACGGTATAATATGCAACGATCCTTGCGGTCCATTTAGCCGAGTGTGTTTCCTGATAAGTTGCTGCCAGTGCAACAACGCAGGGCATGTTAAATGTCATCGCAAATATGAATGCCAAAGCTTCGGGTTTGGTTACGTTCGCAAGAAGAGTATCGTTAACGTTTGAAGCAAGTGCCACACCGGCCATGGCATCGTTAAATGCCGCGTTGAACGATCCTCCGTTGTAAAGTGCGCTTATAACACCGATAGCACCCTCCTTGCCGACTGCAGAAGCAATGTATGCAAGGAACAGCTGCCAGGACATACCGAACACTCTTGTTACGGGTTCTATCACCACACCTATACGGTAAAGGATACCGCCGTTACCCGAGGGCGAATAATTAAGAAGCCAGAATATTGCACATACAAGAAGAATGACCTTAGTCACACGTACAAAAGTCTCTTTTGTTCTTCCGAATACGTATCTGAAAAGAGATCCCCACTTGGGCTTGTGATAAGGAGGAAGCTCCATTATCATTCCGTGACGTTCTTCCTTCTTTACAAGCTTTGCTCCGAAAAGTTTTGCCGTAAGCCACATATGAAGTACCATAACGACAAGTATTGCAAGGATCACGAGTACAGCACCCGGTCCGAAAAACAGCGATGAGAGCATCGGAACGGATGCCCATGCCGCACCGCAGGGAATGGCCCAAGCAAGTGCGATCGTAAGGACTTTCTGTCCCCAGTTATCTATAACTCTTGCGCCGGCGGCACCACCCATCGTACATCCGAAGCTTACAAGGAAAGGCATTACCGATTTGCCCTGAAGTCCGAGTTTACCCATCGTATTATCAAATACATACGAGATTCTCGCCATGACACCGACTTCTTCCAGAAGACCGAACACAAGTGTTACACCGAACACGAACCCAAGCATTTTAAATACGTATGAAAACGATTGGATGACAACGTCACCGATGAGCAAAGTGATCAATTCAGGACAGTGTATGGATGTAAGTGCATTTACCACCGGCGCTTTAAGCGCAAGGATCAAAGACCCTATACCCATAAGCGGAAGTGCGGGGATGAACGATCCGATAAGTCCGAGCACAACGGTCAATATAACCGCCGCTTTGCCCCATGTCTTACTCGTATAAATGCGATCAAGTCTGCTAAGCGTCACTTGCTTTCCCGATGTCTCAACCGCCTGACCGATCACATCATCTATCCATGCGAACTTGCATCCGCCGGTTGCTACCGCACCCTGCGCGTCTGCCTTTGCGCTTTCGATCCTGTTAAACGTGCTCTCATCAAGCGCATCCTTGAGTTTTGCCATAACGACCTTGTCGCCTTCAAGAGCTTTTACAGCGATCCACATGGGGGAATAGCCCGGAATCGCATTGTCGGGTATCAAAGAGCATATTTCGCCAAAACCTTTGATCCCTGCATACTTAGCCTCAAGAGTTGCGGTGTTAAGCTTAGCCTTATTGGCCACCGCCTTTTCAAGTGCATCATAGAAAACATCGTATGACTTTATGTCAGTAGCCGAGAACGGAATAACCGGTATCCCGAGTTTATCTTCTATCGCTTTCGCATCTATCTTCTTTCCCTGATCTTTGGCCACGTCGGCCATATTTAAAAGAAGAAAACACGGCACATCGATCCCTGCGTAATCGGCCAGCATGAACAGACTTCTCTGAAGCTGTGAACTGTCCGCAAGAATACAAACCACGTCAGCATTTCCCGAAGCTATATAATCTCTTGTTATGACTTCTTCATCCGAGTTTGCGGAAAGGCTGTACGATCCCGGAAGATCCGCCACTTTGTATTCCGTTCCTTTATTAACAAAACTTCCTTCTTTTTTCTCTACCGTTTTTCCGGGCCAGTTGCCGACATGCTGATGCATTCCGGTAAGAGCGTTAAACAAAGTTGATTTACCGGAATTTGGCTGACCGAGAAGAGCTATTGTACAAGCACTCATGCCGTCACCTCCTCAATCACGATCCCATTGCATTCATTTCTGTTGAGTGCGATCATCGTATCCCGTGAATAGACAAGTACCGGCCTGTTCTTGTCGTTCTTGACCATCTTGACCTTACATCCGGGTGTGAGACCGATGGATGTGATCCTGCTCATGAACCTGATGTCACCTTTAAGATCGGTTACGAGCGCCTCCCTGTTCTCTTTTAGTTCACTCAAACTCATTCATTTTCCTCCTTAAAAGCTGACGCTTCTTGATTAGCCAAGGCTAACTCTGTGGCAAAAAAAATCACTCCATACCCAGAACGGTATATGAAGTTCCCTTTAAAAGATTGGCAAAATCCTCTCTTTTCATCTCTTTTTTTGCCAGAACATGTACTTCCTTATGTTCAAGATCGACTTTGGCCCACAATTCTCCGTCTTTGTTAATGGCATTTTCAACGCGTCTTACGCATCCCGAGCAGACCATTCCATCAACTCTTAACTTATACGAAAACGGATAATTTGCTTTTTTCTTATCTTTGACACGGATCTTTTTATCCATTGCCGACCCGCTTGAACAGCATGAACCGCCATATCTTACAGTGCGATAGATTCGTCTTATTGCGATACATACCAAAGCGATGATTATCAGAATAATGATTATTGTTGCCATTTTGTCACCTTTGCTGCATATTGGAGTTAGCCCTTGCTAACTTGCAATGGTATCACTTGTCCCCGTTAAAGTCAAGTGCGCCATGAAGTGCATTCAGCACCCTCTTTTTGTCAGCGCTCCATAAAGGTGCGACAAGAGTCCTTTTGTCTCCGTCACCTGTCATACGATGTATTATCATTT
>JAILEQ010000129.1 GCA_024687305.1 Lachnospiraceae bacterium
CGTTAACATCGGGACAGGGGTAAAAACGGATATAAAATCTAGAAATACAGAGGAATCTTTATGAGGAAGAAAGTTTTTGCAAAGAGAGTATTAACGGTGGTTTTGGCGGCTACGATGTTGTTGTCGAACAATGTGGCTGCACTTGCATCCACGCTTTCGGATGTTTCGGGAGAGCAGACGGAGATCGTAACCGAGATGCCGGAAACGGACGAAGAAACCGCAACCGCGGTTAATGAAGATAATTCTGATGACAATTCTGATGTCGCAGCACCCGTAACGGAAGAACCGGCGACGCTTGAAAAGAGTGACGAAGAAAACGGCACATTTACTTTTTCGGTTCCCGACGTAGTGGCGGATGTTGACACTTCCATACTTCCGGACAGCGATGAGCTTTTGACCGGATTCCTCGAAAAAGAACTCAAAGAACAGATAAATGAAAATAATTCCCAGTCTGATGGTCCTCTTATGAGATCCACCAAGAAAAGCGCTCTCATGGGTGCCGTTCCGAGATCTCAGGGAATGAACCTTACGGGCAATGATCTTGTGGCTTACAATTTTCTAAAAGGCGAGATAGAGAAGGTTGCTTCGGGAGCAACTGCTTCAGCTGTATTTGTCATGCCTTTGTCATTGATGAATGACGGAGTGCTTTCGTACAAGGCAACCGATCTCGGTTACACTACTGTTTCCGATGCGGTAGCTACTTTCCAAAGAAAATATCTTTTTGATCTTAATAAAGTATTGAACGCTTTGCTTGGTGATTGCCCGTATTCACTTTATTGGTTTGATAAGGCACAGTATTCTTCGATCACCCGCTCGGGATTCAGTATTTCCGGAGATGCGGAGAGCCTTTGGATAGACCCGAAAGCTACCATGACTGTTTCTTTCATGGTATCCGCAGACTATTCAGTAGGAAATAAGGTCGGAACATATGATGTAAATGATGAACTTACCGGTGCAGCAAGCGGTGCCGTTTCAAGCGCGCAGGCGGTAGTAGCGGCTGCCGTAACCGCAGGCTGCAATACCGACTACAAGAAACTTGTATATTACAGAGACTGGATCGCCGGAGCGGTTTCTTACAATCATGCTATCAATGTAAATGATAATTACGGCGACCCCTGGCAGGTTATTTGGGTATTCGATGGCAAACCCGATACAAATGTAGTTTGCGAAGGCTATTCAAAAGCCTTCAAATGGCTCTGTGATCTTTCAACCTTTGACGATTCCAAAACGGGCTGTCATGTTGTTGCCGGCGATCTGTACGATGAAGACGGTTTGCTCGGCGGCCATATGTGGAATATAGTCCGTATGGATGACGGAAATTATTACATGGCCGATATTACCAACTACGACGGTGACGGCGGCCTTGATCAACCCATCCTTTTCTTAAACGGATATACATCTTTGTCAGATGGAATCTATAGATTCAACTTGGCTCACTTCGATTATTTCCATTCATATTTGAGCTATAAGTATCATGCAAGCACTTTGTCTCAGTTCGCTTCAGAAGAGCTCAGCATTTCTCAGACTCCGTACACAACTTTGTATACGGTAACTTTTGATCTTAACGGACACGGTGAAGCTATTGCTCCTTTGACAAACGTTGAAAAAGGAACAAGGATCGCGAAGCCTTCAGATCCCTCTGCAACCGGTTATCTTTTCCAGGGCTGGTACAAAGAAATAACATGCCAGAACGCGTGGGATTTCGATCCCGTAAACGGCGATGTCGTAAACGGTAATATTACTTTGTTTGCAAAGTGGGGTCCCCATGAACACGCGGTTACATTCGATTCAAACTATGGCGGAGATTCAAGCGCAAATGTAACTTTGACGCAGAGAGTTTTGGACAAAACTCCCACCGTTTTGGATGCAAACACCTTCACAAAAAACGGAACCCAATTCATCGGATGGAATACGGCAAAAGACGGCACGGGAGAATTCTTCGGTGATAAGGAAACGGTATGCATCGCTAATAATCTTTACCTGTATGCGCAATGGGAAATCATCCCTGCCGGAGCACCTTCCATCACCTCTCAGCCTGTAGAAATAGCAAATCTTCATTACTGCGACAGTCCTGCGGTTCTTTCATTAACCGCAACCGCACAGACCGATGCTGATTATATACTCAGTTATCAGTGGTATAAGAATACAATTAAGAAAAACACGGGCGGTACGGTCATTGAAGGCGCAACGTCCGATCAGTGCACCGTTGCGGCAGATTTTGTGGGAACAGTATACTATTATTGTGTAGTAACGGCAGAAAGAACGGATAACAATACTGCGGAGACTACTGCCAGTATCGTAGCAAGCGTTAATGTAGCTAAGGCTACACCGCTTCTCCAAACCGCACCTGAAGCTAAGGAAGACCTTACATATACAAAGAATGAACAGGCACTTATTACAGGCGGAACGGCGTATGCCGGAAACGGTACCGTAGTTTATTCTCTTTCAAGAGACGGTGAATACACTTCTGCCATTCCTACGGGAATAAATGCCGGAAATTATACCGTTTACTATAAGATACAGGGCAATGATCATTATGAAGATTCAGATGTTTTGGGCTCTGTAGTGGTTAATATTGCTCAAAGACCGATCACTGTTAAAAGCGGTATAAAGGCTAAAGACAGAGAATATGACAAGAGTACAGAAGCCGTACTCGATTTTTCGGATGCCGTATTCGACGGACTGTGTGAAGGCGACAATCTGTCCGCTACCGCGAAAGGTGAGTTTGACAATCCGAACGCAGGAGAGGATAAATCTGTCACTATCTCCGATATAGTTCTTGCAGGTGACGGTCGTGGTAACTATAAGTTAGCCGCTACCGGACATCAGGGCACCACAACAGCGACCATTATGCCCAAAACGCTTAAAGTTCTCGGCGTGGAAATGGCAGACAAGATTTATGACGGAACCAAATCGGCAGCAGGCCTTTGCAAAAAAATCGAAGTCGAAGGCGTTTGTGCGGGAGATTTGATCACCGTTGGTATTCCAAACGAAGAATTACAATTAGTCGGGTTCGACACCAAAGACGTCGGAACCAATAAAACGGTAACATGGAATAATTGGTCACTTTCTGCAACAGTCGGAGATACACGCAACTATACGATTGATGAAGGTTCAAGTAAGCAGGCTATGGCCTCTGTTCTCCCCAAACCTGTAAGAATAATGGGGGTAGCGGTATCTGAAAAGGAATATGACGGCACGAAAGAAGCTACACCATATATTGATATTACCAATGCTTATATTGCAGAAGAAGCTACCGATACCAACGCTAAGGTAAACGGTGATGATGTAAGCATTACCGCAGGATCCGCAGAATTTGAGCAGGCCAATGTAGGCTCAAATTTAACGGCTACGTTTTCGGGATTTACTCTTGCCGGAAATGATGCAAATAATTATAAACTGATCGCTCAGCCCGCTCCTACCACGGGAACAATTGAACCTCAGGATATCACTTCTTCGATCACTGTTACGGTAAACGGTACATATACATATAACGGCAGTGCGCAGGTTCCTTCGTTGAACATCGATGGGCCATGGGGCACTCTTACCGAGGAAGATTATTCAATTTCAATATCGAATAATGTAAACGCAGGTGAAAATATTGAATTTACTGTAAAACCCAAAGAGAACAGCAACTATACTTTTGAAGATCAGGAAGCATCGTTTACTATCGGAAAAGCTAAATTGCTTATTGTCGCAGATGACAAGGCAAGAAAAGTAGGAAACGCTAACCCTGAATGGACGTTTACAGCAAGCGGATTGGTTGGTAATGATACCGTGACAAAGTCAGAACTTACCATTGTTTGTATGGCAAATACGGGTTCTCCGCGCGGTATTTATAATATTGAATTGGAATATAGCGGCGATAAACTGAGGGGAAATTATGATATTGAATGCAGTAACGGATTTCTTACCGTAACTGAAAAAGAGACACGTCAGCTTGCAATCACTCAGGATAGTGTCGAATATAATCCGGATTCTCAAATTGCTGATCCTAATTATCAGGATATACCGGGTCCAATTACCTTTGAGAATATAGTATACAGTGGATTGAAAAGAAACGGAGTCCAATACTTTTCACCCGATAAACCTACAGAAGCGGGTCAGTATACTGTTAAAGTAGAAATTGAAACCGAAGAAGTACGCTATTTCGGAACAAAGGAATTTAACATCTTACCGCTAGATATATCTTTGGCAAGCGTAACGCTAGGTGAAACACTTACATACAAGGGTTATATACAGAACCAAATTGTCTCTGAGGTAAAGGTAGGAGACATAACTTTAGGTGAGTATGATTATTCGGTAACGGGAGAGAGTGCTACCGATGCCGGAACATATGAACTTACCGTTACCGGTATAGGCAGCAATTATACCGGTTCGGTAACTAAGCAGTATACGGTTGAGAAAGCGGTTGTTCGGGTTGGGAATATACTTGTTCCTAATAAAGAGTATGATGGAACTGTAAATGCGACTCCGGATTGCTCATTTGCTGAAATTTATTGTGTGCCCGGTGGCATTCGTTTTCCGAGCGACTCTGTAATAATAACCGCTAACGGAACATTCGATAATGCTAATGCCGGATATGATAAAACCGTAGCGATAACAGATATTCAATTGTCGGGTGCTAAGGCCAATAACTATATTCTGTCCACAACCGACAGTCAGACCACTGCCACCGGTTCTATC
>JAILEQ010000151.1 GCA_024687305.1 Lachnospiraceae bacterium
TATGGGTTCTTCAATCTCCACCCTTCACGGAATGGAGAAGGCAAAAGGCAGAGAATTCATAAAAGATTGGGTTGCCGTAATAGGTGATTCGACTTTTCTTCATACAGGTGTGAATTCACTTATGAACATGGTCTACAACAAAGCCACCGGTACGGTTATGATACTTGATAACTCCACAACCGGTATGACCGGTCATCAGGACCATGCCGCTACGGGCAAGACCCTTATGGGCGAGCCCACATATGCTATCGACATCTACAATCTTTGCAAGTCGATGGGTATCGAGAACGTTGTTGAGGTTGATTCCTACGATCAGGAAGCACTCAATAAAGTTATTAAAGAAGAAGTTAACCGCGAAGCGGTAAGCGTTATCATTTGCAAGGCTCCCTGCGCACTTCTTAAAGGACTTAAGTTCCCCAATGTTTGCAAGCCTTTAAGTGATAAGTGCAAGAAGTGCGGCGCATGCTTAAGACCCGGATGTCCCGCACTTACAAAGAATGAAGACGGCACCGTTTCTATCGATATGACGATGTGTAACGGTTGCGGACTTTGCATGCAGATGTGTAAGTTCGGTGCCATCGAGAAAGTAGCGAGGTGATGGCAATGGAGACTAAAAATATTATGATCGTCGGCGTAGGCGGACAGGGAACACTTCTTACGAGCAGGATTCTTGGTTCCATCATGCTTACGGCAGGTTACGACGTAAAACTTTCAGAAGTACACGGAATGGCTCAAAGAGGCGGATCGGTCGTAACGTTTGTTCGTTACGGCGAGAAGGTTGCAGAGCCTATAGTTGAAGAAGGTCAGGCAGACGTGCTCATAGCTTTCGAAAGACTTGAGGCAATGAGATATGTTCAGTATCTTAAAGAAGACGGTGTGCTTATAGTGAACGATCAAAGGATCGATCCCATGCCTGTAGTTACAGGTGCGGCGCAGTACCCTGAGAACATCATCGAGAATCTTTCGAAGAAATATAAGGTTTATTCGATCGATGCCCAGAGCGAAGCGCTCAAGATGGGCAATCCGAAAGTATTTAACATCATAGTACTCGGAATGGCTGCCAAGCACATGAACTTCACAAAAGAACAGTGGCTTGACGTTATTGAAAAAACAGTTCCGCCCAAGACGATAGATATCAATAAGCAGGCTTTCATCAAAGGATTCGACTTTTAGGTCCCGGGTAGGGATTTAAGAGGGATTCCTTACCCGGGTTTCATTTGTCCCGCGAACAATAAACCCAGGAAAAGAAAGCGAGAAAATAAAAATGAATAAAATATGGAATGAATCAAAAGAATGCATGTCACGGGACGAAATGAGCGTCCTTCAGAGCAAAAGACTGGTGAAGATGGTGGATTACGTTTATCACAACGTGGAGCACTATCGCAAGAAAATGCAGCAGGCCGGGCTTGAACCCGGCGATATCAGAGGACTTGAGGACCTTACAAAGCTTCCTTATACCACCAAGGATGATTTAAGAGATACTTATCCTTTCGGCCTTTTCGCCGTTCCCCAGTCCGAGATAGTGCGTATACATGCATCGAGCGGCACAACCGGAAAAGCTACCGTTGTAGGCTATACACGCCGTGATATCGATGTTTGGTCTGAGTGTGTATCTCGTGCACTTTCCATGTGCGGTATCGGTAAGAACGATATCGTTCAGGTTGCATACGGCTACGGACTTTTCACCGGCGGTCTCGGAGCTCATTACGGCGTAGAGAATACGGGAGCAACGGTCGTACCCATGTCAACGGGTAACACAAAGAAGCTCATTACGATGATGAAGGATTTCGGTGCTACCGGTATCATGTGTACTCCTTCGTATCTTCTTCATATAGCAGAGACTATCATCGAAGGAGGCGACCTTGATAAGATCAAGTTAAGAACAGCAGTTTGCGGTGCAGAACCCTGGACCGAGAAGATGCGACTGCAGATAGAGGAGAAACTTCACATTAACTGCCATGACATCTATGGACTTTCTGAGATCATGGGACCCGGTGTTGCATGCGACTGTGAATTCCATAAAGGTCTTCACATCCAGGAAGATCATTTCCTTCCCGAGATCATTTCCGCAAAGACACTTACTCCCGTTGCGGACGGCGAGGAAGGTGAACTTGTATTTACGACTCTTACCAAGGAAGGCATACCGCTCATCCGTTATCGTACAAAGGATCTTACGACTATCGACAGAACTCCGTGCGAATGCGGTCGTACAACGGCTCGTATATCACGCTTCAGAGGACGTTCCGACGATATGCTCATCCTTCGCGGCGTAAACGTATTCCCTTCACAGATCGAGGCAGCGCTTCTTGAAGTGAGCGAGACACTTCCTCATTACATGATCATCGTAGATCGTGTGAACAACCTTGATACCGTTGAAGTGCAGGTGGAAGTAGAAGAGAGATTCTTCTCCGATGAGATTAAAGAGCTCGAGAAACTTACAAAGAAGATCGAGAGCATTCTTAAGCAGGCAATCGGAATCGTTGTCAAGGTTAAGCTTGTTGAGCCGAAAACGCTTGAGCGTCATGAAGGCAAGAGCGTTCACGTAATAGATAACAGAGTATTTGACTAAAGGAGGGCTTAATATGTTAATCAAACAGGTATCGGTTTTTCTTGAGAACAGCGCAGGACGTTTACAGTCAGTACTTGAAGTGATCAAAGAAGAAAACATTAACATTGTATCCTTAAGTCTTGCTGACTCCAGCGATTATGGCGTTCTTCGTATGATTGTCGCAGATGCGGAGCGCGCAAAAGACGCTCTTAAGAAAGCGGGCATTTCCGCTCATCTTACGGATGTAATGGCGATCAAACTTCCTCACACCGTCGGATCTTTACAGAATGTTGTTAAGACCATTTCAAATGCCGGCATTTCGATCGAGTACATGTATGCTCTTTCCACGAAAGACGCCAATGCATGTATAGTAATCAAGCCTGCAGACAAAGAAGCAGCGATCGAAGCGGTTAAGAACCTCGACCTCGATTTTGTTACAAACGAGGAAGTTAAGGCGTTTTAATTATTCTGCGATATATCGGCACCTTCTCCGATCGGGGAAGGTGTCTTTTTAGTTACATATTTTTGTTTTCATTTTAAGGTAAAGAGGGAAAAAGAAAGCTACAAGAGAAAACGCACCAAATTTATATATTAGCAAACATTTTGTACCATATAACGTACAGATGTGCGGGCATAATATAATAGATTATACTACTTTTCACGATCAGTTTATAATGTGTTGCTCGGTATAATCTATTTGGATAAATGAATATAATCCTATATAATAGAAATAGGTATTAAAAAAGACTTGTTTCCAAGCCTTAAATAATCTACACAATGTAGGTCTTAACGACGATGTCGGATAAATCCTTATTTGCACTCGCCTTGTTAATCTACGTTGAAGATATCACAGTATTATTAATATGTCAAATAAAAATTTCACGGATATTATAAGGAAGGAATGATTATGAGTAAAAAGTATTTCTTAGGACTTGATATGGGAACATCATCTGTTGGTTGGGCGGTTACAGACGAAGAATATAAGCTTTTGCGTGCTAAAGGAAAAGATTTGTGGGGGATTCGCGAATTTGAAGAAGCTCTGACATCTGTTGAGAGAAGAACAAATCGCGTTTCTCGAAGAAGACGTCAAAGAGAAGTTGCCAGAATTGGTTTGATAAAAAAATATTTTGATGAATCTATAAAAGAAGTTGACCCAAACTTTTTCGCTAGATTGGACAACAGTAAGTATTTACTTGAAGACAAGGACGAAAATGTTCGAATTCCGAATGTACTTTTCGATGATCCTAACTATACAGATAAAGACTATTTTAAAGAATACCATACTATATTTCATCTGCGCAAAGATCTTATCGAGAACAACGCACCGCACGATGTAAGATTAGTTTATTTGGCAATATTAAATCTGTTTAAACATAGAGGCCATTTTTTGAACACCGGATTAAGCGTTTCTGACGAAGTGGTCTCAGTTGAAGATGCATTTATCCGGTTTGTTCCGATTTTGTCTGAATTAACAGGAATTGATATTGAGAATAGAGTTGATTATGAAAAACTGACGGAGTATTTGACCTGTAGAGATTATTCACGTACCAAAAAATCTGAGCTGGTATGTGAATTACTTGGAGTAAATAAAAAGGAAAAAGAAAAACAAGCTACCATCTATTTGATTTGTGGAAGAAAAGTAGACGTAAAAAAGATATTTACGGATATAGAAGACGAAGATTCCATTTCTTTGTGCTTCGCTGATTACAATTATGATGAGAAGGCTGATGATATAAAAGCCGCTATCGGCGAAGAAAGATTTGCAATGATTGAAGCAGCACATTATTTATATAATTCCGCTACTCTTTCTTCCATATTAAAGGGGCATAAATATTTGTCTGAGGCTCGTGTCGAAGATTATGAGAAACATTCGGAAGATCTCAAACTATTGAAAAAAGTGATAAAACGATACGATAAAACATATGATGATTATAATTATATGTTTAGAAAATACGAAGAAGGAACCTATAGCGCTTATATAGGTTCTGTAAATGCTGACAAAAAGGAAAGACGCAATGTTGGTAAAAGAACACGAGATGATTTATACAAAACCATCAAAGATATACTGAAGAAGTATCCTCAAGATGATGATGTTCAACGAATTTTGCGAGATATTGACAATGAAAATTTCTTAAATAAGCAGCTTAATTCATCAAATGGTGTTATTCCAAATCAAGTTCACTTAATGGAATTGATAAAAATACTTGAAAATGCGGCAAATTATCTTGCGTTCTTAAATGAGGTAGATGAAAGCGGATTAACAACTAAGGAAAGGATAGAAAAACTCTTTTCTTTCCAGATACCTTATTATATTGGACCGATTACGGAAAAAAGTCATGCTGACGGTGGTAATGGTTGGGTTGTAAGAAAAGCAGCAGGGACGGTTTATCCTTGGAATATTGCTGAGAAGATAGATGTAGATAAGACTTCAGAGAGGTTTATAGAAAATTTGATAAGGGAATGCTCATATCTTGAGGGAGAAAAAGTAATACCGAAGGGATCCTTGCTATATGAAAAATACTGTGTTCTGAACGAAATTAATAACATTAAAATAAGAGGAGAAAAAATAACCGCTGAATTAAAGCAAAACATATATAGTGATCTCTTTGAGACGGGGAAAAAGATAAGAAGGAAACAAATATTTGATTATTTAAAAAATCGTCAACTGATTGAAAGTGACGAAGAATTAACGGGAATAGATATTTCTATCAACAATTCACTCAGTACGTGGGGCAAGTTCCTTCCAATATTTGGAGAAAGACTCAAGGAAGATAAGTATAAAAAAATGGTTGAAGAAATTGTGAGATTATCGACCATTTATGGTGATGCTAAGAAACTGCTTGAAAGAAGAATTAAAGAGAATTATGGGGCAGAACTCGATGATGCTGCTATTAAGAGGATACTTGGTTTTAAGTTTAAAGATTGGGGAAGACTTTCTAGAGAATTTTTGGAACTCTCCGGATGTAATAAAGAAACCGGAGAAGAAGTAACAATTATAAGGACATTGTGGGAAACAAATTATAATCTTATGGAGATTATAAATAATGATTATCTGTTTTCTTTCAAAGAAGAGTTGGAGAAACGAAAGAACATTTCAATTGCCTCGTTGACTGAGTTCAAGTATGAAGATTTGGAAGAGATGTATTTTTCTGCTCCGGTAAAAAGAATGGTATGGCAGACAATCCTAATCATAAAGGAAATAGAGAAGGTGATGGGATGCCCTCCAGAAAAACTCTTTGTAGAAATGACCCGAAAAGACGGGGACAAAGTGCGTACACAATCGAGAAAACAAAAGTTTTCAGAGTTGTATAAACATATTAACGAGAATCAGAAAGAATGGCTGGGCTTAATTGAATCAGCTGATAATGATGGAACGTTAAAAAGTAAGAAGATGTATCTTTACCTCACGCAAATGGGCAAATGTATGTATTCCGGAGAAACAATAAATCTGGATGACTTATTTAATGATAATATTTATGATATTGATCATATTTATCCGCGCCATTTTGTTAAGGATGATAACATTGATAACAATCTTGTTTTGGTAAAGAAGCAGATTAATAACGCCAAGCAAGATATATATCCTTTGCCTGATAATATATATTCTTTATGCAAAGATCACTGGAATATGTTAAAGAATAAGGGATTGATCAATGAAGAGAAGTATAATCGCTTGATGAGTAGAAAACCTTTTAGTGATTCACAAAAAGCTGACTTTATTGCTAGACAGCTTGTTGAGACTGCTCAGGGAACAAAGGGAGTAACGGAATTGATAAAACGCCTTCTTTCCGGTACGACTACGGTTGTTTATTCAAAAGCATCAAATGTATCTGAGTTTAGACATCAGTTTCATATACCTAAGTCTCGTATTGTGAATGATTTTCACCATGCCCATGATGCTTACTTAAATATAGTTGTAGGTAACGTGTATTATACAAAGTTTACACAGAATCCCCGTAATTTCATAAGTCGAGAATACTCTTCGGGAGCAGAATATAATCTTGACAAAATGTTTGATCGGAATGTAAAACGTGGAGACTATTATGCGTGGATAGCAGAAGGAGCTTCCGAAGGTGATGCTTCAATTAAAACAGTAAAGGGTGTGCTTAAGAAGCAGACTCCTCTTCTTACTCGAATGAGTTTTGAACAGCATGGTGCAATTGCTAAGGCCACTATGTATGGAAAAAATGAAGCTTCTCCGGAGAACTATATACCTTTAAAATCGAAAGACAGTAAACTGGGGGATGTAACAAAGTATGGTGGATTTACAGCTGTTACGGGAGCATATTTCTTTTTGGTGGAGTATACGGAAAAGGGAAAAGTGATACGATCTCTTGAGACGTTACCAATAGTAATGAAGGATATCTGCGAAAAGAATCCGGATAAACTTAGAGATTATTGTGAACGAGTTTTGGGATTAGAGAATCCTGTAATCAGGATGGCTAAGATTAAATACCAATCACTTATAAAGATAAATGGTTATTATCATTATATTTCTGGGAAAACGCTGGATCGATTGATTTTGAGAAATGCTGTCAGTTTGAAACTATCTTTGGATGAGATAAGAATTGTAAGATTGATAGAAAAATCTGTTGAAAACAATAAAATTAGCGGTTTATTGAAAGAATCAGACTGTATTCACGTGTTTGATGATTTGGTTAAAAAATATAGTAGTGGAATAATAACTAGAAGGCCCAATAACGTTGTAGAGAAAATAAAAGAAAAAAGAAAAGAATTTTGCAATTTATGTGAGATGGATAAGTGTAAAATCTTACTACAAATGATTCAATTGATGAAAATAGGAGTAGCTTATGGCGATTTGTCATTGTTGAAGTTAGCACCCAAAAGTGGTGTTATGCTTTCTTCTAAAAAGATTAGTAATAATACGGAATGCTTACTAATTAATCAATCTGTTACCGGTATATTTGAAAGCACAACTGATTTGTTATCGATATGAGCTGGCGGACGATAGTTATTTCAAATACAGCAAAACTAGATTATCAAATGGGTTATCTTGTGGTAAGACAAGGTAATGTTACTAAGATTCATTTGGGCGAGATTGCTACGCTGTTGATTGAAACTACTTCGGTTTCATTGACGGTTGCGCTGCTTTCTGAACTTACCAAGAAAAAAATTAAAGTAATATTCTGTGACGAAAAGAGAAATCCTTCATCTGAACTGATTCCTTATTATGGATCTCATGATACAAGCAATAAAGTCAGAGAGCAGATAAAATGGTCGGATGATATAAAGAAGGCAGTATGGACTGAAATCGTAGCAGAAAAGATTAGAAAGCAGGCAGAGCATCTGGATCGATATGGGAAATCAGAAGCCGAAATGCTAAGAACATATATTAATGAATTGCAATTTGGTGATGAGACCAATCGTGAAGGGCATGCTGCAAAAGTTTATTTTAACGCCTTGTTCGGAGTGGATTTTACTAGAACAGCTGAAAATAGCATAAATGCAGCGCTGAATTATGGATATGGAATAATCCTGTCCGCATTTAATCGGGAGATAGTCGCAAATGGTTATATTACTCAGTTGGGGCTATTTCACGATAATATGTTTAATCAATTTAATCTGGGTTCTGATCTTATGGAGCCATTTCGCCCTATTGTGGATAGAAAGGTTAAAATGATTTTGCCTCAGATATTTGAACATGATCAGAAAATGCAAGTATTATCTATTATGCAGGATGAAGTAAAGATTTCAGGGAGATATGAAAATGTAAATAATGCGATAAAAATATATTGTAAAAGCATATTTGACGCATTAAGTGAAAACGATATTTCATTAATAAAGTTTTATACCAATGAGCTATAGATATATGAGAATTATAGTTTTCTTTGATTTACCGATTACTACAAGCCAGAATCAAAGAGAGTATAGAAAATTTCGAAAATACCTTGTGAAGTCTGGCTTTTTGATGCTTCAAGAATCAGTTTATTGTAAGTTAGCCCAAAACAGTACGGTGGCGGATACCATTGCTGATAATGTGCGCAAAAATAAGCCTCCGGATGGATTGGTTCAGCTGTTGAAAATAACCGAGAAGCAATATGAAAAGATGGATTACATTGTTGGCAAGTCTATGTCCGAGGTTGTAGATACAGATGAAAGGCTTATTATTCTATGACACTTTCAAACGGTAAAATAGGATTTGATTATTCGTTTAAAGAAAATGAAATACTTTCTTTGGTTATTGAAAGCCCAACGCTCTTTTCTGAGTTTGTAGGATCATTATGGAACCAGTGCGATGGAAGAGATGGATCTTTTTCACTTTATGAAAATGATAAAGCACATAATATCAGTAAAGAGATGGAATGTTTAGTTAATCCTTTTGCGGTAGATTGCAATGATAAAAAAATAATAGCAGCGTTGTATAAAGAATTAAAGACGATTGCTGATGAGAGTTATCAGGAAGAGGTTGCCAGTACCAATTTAATTATATTGAATCTGTTGGATAAGATTTCAGAATCGTCATTTTACCCGCTGGATTATTCATTTGAATCGGACATTATTTCATTATTGAAGTTATATGATGTGCATATTTGCCTTGAGGAAGACACTTTGATAGAGCGTCTCTTGAATTATTTCAGATTAAAGAAAAAATTGTGTGATACATCAATATTTGTTGCAGTTAATATACATCAATATTTGAATAAAGAAGATATTATTGAATTATATAAGAGCCTTTTTTACGAAAAGATATTTTTCATATCGGTTGAAAGCCAAGACGTTCCAATATATCCTAACGAAAAGCGATATATTATAGATAAAGATTGTTGTATAATTGATATAGATTAACGCGCTCGCAAAGCGTAGTGGCTCGGTGATAATCTCAGAATTTGAGGTTTGAGAGCCTTGTTAATCAGGATAGGTGTCAAACCCAATGACGACGTGGCAACGATATGTCAAGTTTGAGAGCCTTGTTAATCAGGATAGGTGTCAAACGAGAAAAAATAAACTATTTGCACGAAGCGCAGTTTGAGAGCCTTGTTAATCAGGATAGGTGTCAAACAGAAAAATCATACTTTACCACCCATACGAGTTTGAGAGCCTTGTTAATCAGGATAGGTGTCAAACATCAAATCTTGTATAGTTATATATGTCTTTGTTTGAGAGCCTTGTTAATCAGGATAGGTGTCAAACGTGGAAGTTTAAAAAGCGCATTGAGATTGAGTTTGAGAGCCTTGTTAATCAGGATAGGTGTCAAACCATGGATGAATTTATACCGCAAAAGGGAGAGTTTGAGAGCCTTGTTAATCAGGATAGGTGTCAAACAAGGCGATACATATACTGATACCAAGTTTGTTTGAGAGCCTTGTTAATCAGGATAGGTGTCAAACATAACCTACATGGAAAAGGTATCGGAAGGTGTTTGAGAGCCTTGTTAATCAGGGTAGGTGTCAAACCGAAGGAAAGTGTTTTAAGTCCGTCCACGAGTTTGAGAGCCTTGTTAATCAGGATAGGTGTCAAACTTTCCATGTAGGTTATAGGAGTAACGTACTGTTTGAGAGCCTTGTTAATCAGGATAGGTGTCAAACTTTAGAAAACGGTTGAAATCGATACTGATTGTTTGAGAGCCTTGTTAATCAGGATAGGTGTCAAACCGCAATGCCAGGACAATGACAACCGCAGCAGTTTGAGAGCCTTGTTAATCAGGATAGGTGTCAAACTGAAACCTTTTACAGCAAAGCCGAACTCCTGTTTGAGAGCCTTGTTAATCAGGATAGGTGTCAAACACCCATACGACGAAACAAAACAAAACAAATGTTTGAGAGCCTTGTTAATCAGGATAGGTGTCAAACATTAAAGCAGCACAGGAAGACTTTCAAAGGGTTTGAGAGCCTTGTTAATCAGGATAGGTGTCAAACTGAAGCGTAAGCGGTTGTTGCAGTCTCGGGTTTGAGAGCCTTGTTAATCAGGATAGGTGTCAAACGTTCTTTGTTGGTATCATTGCTATTTTTAGGTTTGATAGCCTTGTTAATCAGGATAGGTGTCAAACAGGAAAAAGCCTTGCATAGTGTTGGAAGAAGTTTGAGAGCTTTGTTAATCAGGATAGGTGTCAAACATATATTGTAGCACGAAAAAAGCACCTTGGTTTGAGAGCCTTGTTAATCAGGATAGGTGTCAAACCGGAAGAAGTCGAAGGGTTAAGACAGTTTCGTTTGAGAGCCTTGTTAATCAGGATAGGTGCCAAACGGTAAAGACACACAAAGTATCGTCTCCGGAGTTTGAGAGCCTTGTTAATCAGAATAGGTGTCAAACGCAAGAGATCCCGAAGTACATTACACACAAGTTTGAGAGCCTTGTTAATCAGAATAGGTGTCAAAAGATCCTAACGAGGTTTGGGAGTGGGCGATGGTTTGAGAGCCTTGTTTATCAAACTGGGATTTATGGTTTGAGCAAAATTGTTTGATAATTGGGAGGTGATTTTTCTTTATACTAATATGATTAATGCCGGGAGAGAATAAGAGGCATTATTATGAGAGTATATCTAGACAATTGCTGTTACAATCGACCGTATGACGATCAGTCTCAACTCCGCATTTCCTTGGAAACACAGGCTAAGCTCCGGATTCAGGAAATGATCAGGAAGAAACAGATTGAGTTGTCCTCGTCCTACGTATTACTGTACGAAAATAGCAAAAATCCGTATTTGACCAGGCAGTCAAGTATACGCAAATTTGTAAAAGAAAATGTTTCGGTATATGTAGGCGCCGAACAGGCCGATGAAATCAGAATACTGGCCGGAGGTATTATTTCTACCGGTGTTAAGGTGGCAGATGCTTATCATGTTGCTTGCGCCATTGTTTCAAAAAGTGATTGCTTTTTGACAACGGATGACCGATTATTGAAGTATAAGGATGAAAGAATACGAATCGAAGACCCGATGGATTTTATAAGGAAATGGGAGGTGTTCGGAGATGATGACTGACAGTGTAAGTTCGGCCGAGATAATGGACAAAGGGATAAATTGCCTTATAGATAATCTTGGAAGTGTTGAGGCGGAATATTTTATTTCTACATTGCTTCGAGAGAAAGGCGATTATACTAAATGGAGACAGAAGTATTTTGCCGATATTGACGAAACAGCTTTTTATGAAGCAACGGCGAAATACGGGAAGGCTAATCCGTTATAGAGATTTTTTAATGCACCCAAGAGAAAAAACTCTTGGGTGTTTTTTGTTCCATAATAGAAAACTACAATTACCGTCATTTCGAATACAATCATTTTTTTGCCTGAAACAGTAATATATTGGATGTACAAAGAAAAATGAGAAGGAGGCAGATATGAATAATTTTACATTTTACTCGCCCACTTTTTTTGCTTTTGGAAAAGACAGCGAAGATAAAGCGGGAGAACTTGTTAAAAGATTTGGCGGCACAAAGGTTTTGATACATTACGGTGGCGGAAGCGTTGTAAGGAGCGGACTTCTTGACCGAGTAAAGAGATCGCTTGAAAATGCAGGTATTGGATACACCGAGTTAGGCGGTGTTAAGCCCAATCCGAGAAGCGGACTCGTTTACGAAGGAATTGACCTTGTAAAGAGAGAAGGCGTTGATTTTATACTTGCCGTAGGCGGCGGAAGTACGATCGATTCATCGAAGGCTATAGCTGCAGGTGCTTTATACGATGGAGATTTTTGGGATTTCTATTCGGGTAAGCAGATTGAAAAGGCATTGCCGGTAGGTACGGTCCTTACGATAGCAGCGGCAGGAAGTGAAGGAAGCGGCGATTCGGTTATCACCAAAGAAGAGGGAATGCTTAAGAGAGGAACGGGAAGTGATGCACTTCGCCCCAAATTCAGCATCTTAAACCCCGCACTTACGCAAACATTGCCTCCGTATCAGACTGCTGCGGGCATTACCGATATAATGGCCCATCTTTACGAAAGATATCTTACAAACACCAAGGATGTGGAGGTCACGGACAGACTTATAGAAGCGTTGCTGCTCACACTGAAGCACGAAGCACCCAGGGTGATCGCAAATCCCAATGATTACGAGGCAAGAGCGAATATCATGTGGGCGGGAATGGTAGGACACAACAATTCATGCGGCGTCGGCCGTTCGCAGGACTGGCTGAGTCATATGATAGAGCATGAACTGTCGGCGTTGTATGACTGCGCACACGGGGCAGGACTTGCCGTTACCATGCCCGCTGTGTTCACTTACGAGCTTGAGCATGATGTTATGAGATTTGCACAGGTTGCGGTCAGAGTATGGGGCTGTCAGATGGATTTTGCGCATCCCGAGGTTACCGCTAAAGAAGGTATAGAGGCATTCAGAAAATTCCTTATCTCGATAGGAATGCCTAAAAACTTTGAAGAACTTGGAGCAAAAGAAGAAGACATACCTAAACTCGTCGATGTCCTTTTTGAAGGAAGTGACGGTAAACTTAATGGTTTTATCGAGATCAACAAAGAAGATGCCGCAAAGATATATAAGATGATGGTATAAATATGTACAAAAAAGCCGCCTTTAAAGGGCGGCTCTTGTATTTTTAATCGTCTTGACCGATAACGGCTTTGATTATCGCAAATATGGCTGCATATACGACACCCGCGATAGGGAATATCAATCCGGCGTAGCTCCATTTGCCAAAGCCGAGTCCGCATACAAAGAAAGCGGCGATCACAAGACACCAGTAGGCGCTTCCGAAGGCATCAAGCTTTTTGTTCTTTTTATGTTTTTCAAATCCTTCACGGCTGTCTTCGAGAAGATTGTTATATGCTTCGTTTATTCTTTCAACATAGAGCATAATACCTACACCGATCGCAACCATTATAAGGATTAAGCATACAAAGTTTACTATCCAAAATATTGATCCGGAAGTAAGGGCTGCTATAAGCAGCGGAACGGGGCTTAATATGAAGAATAAGACTGAAATGGCGGTAAGAGCGGTCTTCTTTCCTAAGAAAGCGTTCTGCTTTTCCTTCACCATTCCCGAAACACCGTACATTGTTTCAATGAGTTCATTTTTCAAATATTTAAATTCCGCTTCTTTTGAATCGATCATTATCCAGATCACTACGCCGCAAGCTACAAATATGAAAAGGACAATAAGTCCGATCAGTCCGGCAGACGTGCTTGATATTTTAGCATCGGTGACTGCGGACATCCCTCCCATAAAAATGAGCACTACAGGTGAAAGAATAAAAAGAACAGTTGCTATTATTGCTGAAGGGGTATTCTTTTCTATAGTATTCAGGTATCTGTTTGCTTCTTCCAAGGATATTTTTCTGGAATCGGTATATTCGGAGGGAGACATGTCGGAGTATTCTGCGGGAGCAGAAGCTTCGATCTCATCTTTTAATAAGTAGTCTGTCGAAACATTGAATATGGACGCCATCTGTATTATACGGTTAAGATCGGGGATCGCCTGAGCACTTTCCCATTTTGAAACCGACTGCCTTGAAACGTTTAACATCTGAGCAAGTTCTTCCTGAGACCATCCGTTTTTCTTTCTTTCATTAATGATTTTGTCTGCTAGTATCATATATTTTCCTTTCTCGGTTGCCCCGACTTAAAGATTGTTTAAGGACAAGGTCATTATTCAGTTTATCTGCTTGCCCTGTGTTTTACAAGAAAATCATACTTTTTGAGGCGGTTGCTTTCTACCAAATCGCCTTTTCAATTTGTCAACCGGCAGTTTACATTTTGTAAAAAACGCGTCAACCAAGGGATTTTTAAAGGGTAGGAGGCGGGTGGGAAAGCGAATTGTGTTAACAAAAAATTATATTGGACAAATTGTCAGATATATTGAAAATGTATGTATATTAATGCATAATACTTTTATAGTACTTAAGTAATATCAGGAGGATTTTTACGTATGAAGGACACTATAAAAGGAAGGCTTACATTGGCGGTTATACTGATAGTCGTAGCTACGGTTTTGGTATCTACATTTGTCATAGTAGGCACATCCAGCAAAAAACTTACAGGGGAATTGACAGACGAGCTTCAAATCAATGCTGATAAATATGCAAATTCGATCAACAGCTGGATAGAAATGGAAAAGGGTCTCAATGCTGCGGGTGCTGCTGCATTTTCTGCACTTCCCGATGCGTCTTACGACAGAACGCATATCCAAAGCATTGTTACAACGGAAGCGAACGGGCATCCCGAATTTTTAAATCTGTACTACGGTATGGAAGATAAACAGCATATTCAGATGGATCCAAACGCGACTGTGCCGGACGGATACGATCCGACGGCAAGGGGCTGGTATAAGGCAGCCAAGGAAGCCGGAACCACAATAGTTACCGATCCATATATGGATGTTTTGATAGGCGGTATGTGTATTACGATCGCAACCCCTGTCTACAGAAACGGTCAGCTTGCAGGCGTACTCGGCGCGGACTTTACTCTTGATTACATCATGAGTGTTGTAAACAGCATACCTTACGACAAAGGTGAGTACGGCTTTATGATCGATGCTGCGGGCAATTATATTACGCATGAGAACAAGGCTTTTCTTCCGGGTGAAGATGTGGCAACTTCGGTCCTCAGTGTATTGCCCGAGATTTCTTCGATAGTTAGCAATCCCGGAAGCGGTATTGTGCTTGTAAAAGACTACGACGGTGAGAAAAACTATATAGTAACAGGCGTTATCGACAGCTGCGGATGGTCTTTGGGTCTGGCACTTCCCGAAAGCAATGTAAAGGGAATCGTATACAGACTCATTGTTACCAGTGTGTTGATCGCTTTGGCAGCTATAGTGGCTGTAATACTTATCATGACAAAGCTCATAGGTGTTCAGCTTGCACCCATGGAAGACATGAAGGCATTTGTTAAAGAAAAAGTCATCGGCGAGGACAATGTTTTGGAAACGGGTTCCGAAGTAGAAGAGATCAGATATCTCCTAAACGAACTTGAGAGCCGGGTTATTGATACCATACATAAGACAAAAGACGAATCGATCCTTATCAAAGATAAAATGACTTCCGCATCCGATAAGATCAAAGGTATCAATGACAGCATTTCCGAGATCAATGTTGCAATGCAGCGTACCGAGGGCGGCATAGAGAGCCAGACAGACAGCATTAACAATATTGAGAGAATATGCGGAAACGTTATGGACGTGACCGAATCATTTACTTCCGATACCAAGCAGATGAGCGAAAGAACCGATGAGATAATCGGAAGAGTTAAAGCTATGGTTCCCGAGATTCTTGCCAATAAGAAACATGCCGTTGAAATGACCAACAGTACAAAGGCTGAACTTGAAGAGGCATTAAAAGGCATCCAGGTTATAGAGCAGATTGTAAATGTTGCAAGTGCCATTCAGGGGATTGCTAACCAGACCAACCTTCTTGCACTTAATGCTTCCATCGAAGCTGCAAGAGCCGGTGAAGCCGGAAGAGGTTTTGCCGTAGTTGCCGATGAGATAAACAGTCTCAGTACAACGACCGGAAATGAGATTGATAAGGTTAACTCATTAACAAAAGAAGTAACCGAGAATGTCAATGCGCTTTCAAAAGTAAGTAACAGGATCATACAGTTCTTAACCGACAACGTATTGAAAGATTATGACAATCTCGAAACACTTGCAAACAATTATATGGAAGATGCCAACTACTACAGCAGCATCAGCGAAGGTCTCGGATCGGGAGCCGAAGATGTAAGCGCAGCAGTAGCAGACATCAGCAGAGTGCTTGAAAAGATCGGAAAAGATCAGCAGGAACTCGGAGAGGCTGTACACGACATTTCCGGTAATATGCAGATCATTACCGAATCAAGTGCAAATGTTTCATACGAAGCCAAAGAAGTTATGGACAGCATTTCGAATCTTCAGGTTACTACCGACAGATTCAACGTATAACACTAAATCTTTCAAAGAGGCGGAATTCCCGCCTCTTTTTTGACCTCGGGGGTAAGGTGGTGTTGGCCCATTTTAAAATGAACCGACGCCACCTTCTCCTGAGGTCATTTTATGCTCTTTATAAATTCTTTATCGTTTTTCGATAAAAAATTGTTGACAAACGTTTCCGATGGCATTATATTGATTATCGATAAACGATAAATAATTATCGAATAGCTGTTTGAACAGCGAAAGAATTGTATCAGTAAGGAGAGAAACAATGAGTTTTGCAAAGAAGCACAAAAAGGGATTGATAGCGCTTGCGATAGTTGCTGTATTGGGCGTGTTGCTGGGCCTTTATATCAGAAACGTGGTAAAGCAGACAAAAGAAATACTTGAAAAAATGCAGGAAGAATGCGTGACGGTTGAGACACGAGATCTTTCCAACGTAGTACCTGCGGTCGGAACGATAACAAGCGTCGCAAGTGAGGTTGTTGTTGCTAAGGTAAGCGGCACAAAGATAAATACTCTTTCTATAAAGGAAGGAGATACGGTAAAGGCGGGAGATCTTGTTTGCGTGCTCGATACACAGACGCTTGAGGAAAATCTCGAGGATGCCAACAGAAGTTTAAAGAACACTCAGTCAAGCGCGAATGTGTCCATCAGATCGGCAAGCAGATCGCTTAACGAAGCTCAGACGGACATAGCTATCAGCAAAGAAAGAAACGATAAAAAGATTGCCGATGCCAAAAAGAAGGTCGAAGATTACGAGAACATCAAGAATCAGTCAGGCAATCAGTACGATGCAGCCATGGCAGAGGCCGCAAAGTACGAAAAGGCTTTTAAAGAAATATCGAAAAAGGTAGAGGATCTTCAGAAGCAGTTAAAGACCGATGTTTCCGGAAACGACGCGCTCGATCTTAACGATCAGCTGGCAGATGCGCTTAAAGAATATCAGGAAATATCTGCGGCGTATTCTGCAGCAAAATCAGCAGCCTCTACGCACCTTGCAAATTACAATTCTTACGTTTCTACAATAAATGAACTTGAAAATTCGTATGATACTTTAAAGCAGACCGCAGAAGATACTCAAAGAAGCGGCGATTCAAGGATTGCTTCAAGTAAGGACAGCATTACGAGCGCAAATATTTCAAAAGACAGCTCTATGATGAGCGTTGAGCGTAACGTGGAAAATCTGAAAGAGCAGATAGATGCGTGCAACGTTTATGCTCCGATATCGGGTCTTGTGACTTCGGTTACGGCAAAGGAAGGTGATACTTATGCGGGAGGTGCCATTTTGACGATAGAAGACGTCTCAGCTTATGAGGTCGTTACTTATATCGACGAGTATGACATCAGTAAGATAAAAGTCGGACAAAAGGTTGTGATCAAGACCAATGCGACCGAAGACGAGATATTGAACGGTCATGTAAAGAGCGTAGCACCGAGAGCTGAGGCAAACTCCAACGCGGTAGTATATAAGGTCGTTATTTCGATCGACACAAAGAACGATAAACTTCGCCTTGATATGAACGCAAAGTTAAGCATCATACTGGAGGAGAAAACCAACGTTCTGTGTGTTCCTTACGATGCCATTCAGTACGATGAATCCGACAACGCATATGTGGAAGTAAAAGCAGAAAACGGCCTTTACAACAAGGTAGAGGTCATCACCGGAATAGCGAGCGATTATTATACCGAGATCGTTTCGGGCGACCTGAAGATCGGCGACGAAGTCAAAGTGCCCAAGGATCTGTCGGAAATCTTTGACATGAGCTCGATGATGATCGAGGTTGATGACGGCGGAGGATTCTAAAGTGGAAGAGACCAGAAAAAAATGCATTGAGATCACCGGTGTGGTAAAGAAATATTTTATCGGAACCCCTAATGAGCTCGCCGCACTCGACGGAGTGGACATAGATGTGTACGAGGGCGAGTTCCTGGCTATAGTGGGTGCTTCGGGATCGGGAAAATCAACGCTTATGAATATAATCGGTGCATTGGATCGTCCGACAGAGGGCGGATATAAGCTGGACGGTCTGGATGTAACTGCGGCAAATGACGACGAACTGTCCGCAATCAGAAACAGAAAGATAGGCTTTGTATTTCAGACATACAATCTCATTTCAAAGACAAGCGCATTAAAGAATGTGGAAATGCCTATGCTTTACGCCGGCGTTCCCGCAAAAAAGAGAGTGGAAAGAGCAAAGGAATTGCTGAATGATGTCGGTATGGGAGATCGTATCAAGCATCTTCCCGAGGAACTTTCGGGAGGTCAAAAGCAAAGAGTTGCGATAGCCAGGGCCATGAGCAACGACCCTTCGATAATACTTGCCGATGAACCTACCGGAGCGCTCGATTCCAAGACGGGAAGGCTGGTAATGGATATTTTTCACCGCCTCAATAAAGAGCAGCACAAGACGGTTGTTTTGATAACGCACTCTCCGGAACTTGCCGAGGAATGCGACAGGATCATTTCATTAAAAGACGGAAAAGTCACCGGAGTCAGGCCCGGCAGCGGAAAGGCGGTGGGAGAATAATGTTATTCTGGGAAAACATTCGGCTTGCACTTACAAGCCTTAAGTCTAACAAAATGCGTTCACTGCTTACAATGCTTGGAATAATCATCGGTATATCATCGGTCATAGCGATCGTAACAGTCGGAAATTCACTTACCGCTACGCTTTCGGACTCGATGCTTTCTTTGGGAGCCAATAATATTACCGTCTATCTCGACAGAAAAGAGATCAAGGACGAGACGACCGAGGAAGGATATGTTTTCCAAAATACCGACGGTGTTCAGGAAGTGTTGGACGAAGATCTTATAACCAATGATATGATAATGGAGTACAAAGAAAAATTTCCCGATGAAGTTTACGCCGTTTCAGCCACAAATGATGTTTTGTCGAACGGGGTAAGCAGTGTAGGGAAAAAGAGCGCCGCGGTGAACCTTAAAGGAGTGAGTGCAGGTTTCTTTGTGGAGAAAAGCACTAAGATACTGGCAGGTCGCTTATTCACTGCAAAGGAGATGCTTGAAGGAAGAAAGCTCGCGCTCGTGTCGGAGAAATATGTAGAGAAGATATATCCGTCAAACGAGGATGCCATCGGACAGGATATCGTGATATCCGGAAACGGCAAAGATTACACGTTTACGATCGCAGGAGTCTATGAAAAGAGCGACAGCGATATGGGAATGGCTTTACTTGTCGGCAGTTTCAATTCGGCTTCCGATGTATATATCCCTCTTAAGACGGCTCAGGATATCACGCATCAGAAAAACTATACAAATGTTTCGGTAGTGCTGAAATCCGGTATTAATCCCAACGAATTTTCCAAAGAAACGGAAAAGTTCTTTGCGGGTTACTATCGCACGCACAGATCGTTCACTGTCCACGCGATGAGTTTGGCTTCGGTTACAGAACAGCTTGAAAATATGATGAATAAGCTGACACTCGGCATATCGGTAATAGCCGGAATAGCGCTTTTGGTAGGCGGTATCGGAGTCATGAACATAATGCTTGTGTCTATCACCGAACGTACCAGAGAAATCGGTACCAGAAAAGCTCTCGGTGCACCCAACAGCTCAATACGTACACAGTTTATCGTTGAAGCTGTCGTGATCTGCCTTATAGGCGGCCTGATCGGCGTAATGGGTGGCATAGGACTCGGTGCACTGGCCGTAAAACTTATGAAGGGTGTGGCAACTCCTTCGGTTTCAAGCATAGTCGTATCACTTCTTTTCTCGATGGGCATAGGCGTGTTCTTCGGATATTATCCGGCAAACAAGGCTGCGAAGATGGATCCGATAGAAGCGTTAAGATACGAATAAAAGCTTTTTTCCCCCAATATATGCGAAGAGTGTTCTCTCACTCAAACATTGTAAAACTCCTGTTGACAAACCGTCTTCGGGAGTTTTATAATGCTTTTGACACTTTAAAACTTTAAAGCGTTTACGCATAAGCGCGTTTAAGCGCGAAAGTGAGGAAAAGAAAATGATACTTAAGATTTTGTTACTTGTTGTTTTCTTTGGCGTAATGATCTTTGTGGGTGTTAAGACCCGTAAATCTACCGCCAATGTAAATGGATTCGTGCTCGGCGGCAGAACCGTCGGCCCGTGGCTTACCGCATTTGCTTACGGAACTTCCTATTTCAGTGCGGTCGTATTCGTAGGTTATGCAGGACAGTTCGGATACAAATACGGACTTGCATCAACGTGGATAGGTCTCGGAAATGCCGTTATAGGTTCTTTGATGGCATGGGTAATACTCGGAAGACGTACACGTGTTATGACAAAGCATCTCGACACCGCAACAATGCCCGATTTCTTCGGTAAAAGATATCATTCAAAGGCAATTCGCGTTGCAGCTGCCATCATCGCATTCGTATTTTTGATCCCTTATACGGCTTCTGTTTACAACGGTCTTTCAAGACTTTTCGGTATGGCTTTTGATATCCCTTATACCGTTTGCGTTCTTGCTATGGCGATACTTACCGGTGTATACGTAATAATCGGCGGATACATGGCTACAGCCGTAAATGACTTCATACAGGGTATCATAATGCTTTTCGGTATCTGTGCCGTTATCGTTTCCGTTCTCAATTCAAACGGCGGTTTCATGGAAGCTTACATGTCATTGTCGGCAATGGAAAGTGATGTTCCGGTTACGGCAGGTCTTCAGGGCGCATTTGTTTCTTTCTTCGGTCCCGACCCTATAAACCTTTTGGGAGTTGTAGTTCTTACTTCGCTCGGAACATGGGGACTTCCTCAGATGGTGCAGAAGTTCTACGCAATAAAGGACGAGAAGGCGATCAAGACAGGTACTATCATTTCCACATTCTTTGCGATCATAGTTGCGGGCGGCAGTTATTTCCTCGGCGGATTTGCCCGTCTTACGGATGTTAATGCCATAACCGTTAACGGAAAGATCGCTTACGATGCTGTAATTCCCAACATGCTTTCGAAGCTTCCCGACATTTTGATCGGTATTGTTGTGGTGCTTGTTCTTTCTGCATCAATGTCAACTCTTTCAAGCCTTGTGCTCACTTCAAGTTCAACGGTTACGCTTGATCTTATAAAGGGAAATATAGCAAAGGATCTTAACGAAAAGAAACAGCTTTTGATAATGCGAATATTCATAGTTGTGTTTATAGTTCTTTCGGTTGTGATAGCTTTGAATCCTCCCACATTTATCGCTCAGTTAATGGGTATTTCGTGGGGAGCTTTGGCCGGTGCTTTCCTGGCTCCGCTTCTTTACGGCCTTTACTGGAAGGGCGTTACAAGAGCAGGCGTATGGGCCGGATTCATATACGGTGTCGGTCTTACCGTTGTAAATATGTACACCAAATGGATCGCTTCTCCCATCAATGCGGGTGCGATCGCCATGGTCGGTGGTCTTATAGTGGTACCGCTCGTATCGTTCATCACGCCCAAGCTTGATAAAGGTGAGATCGATTTCTCATTTAAGTGCTATGATAAGAAAAAGGTTATCGAAGAGAAGATCGCTCTTCCCGATGACGTCGTACAGAATGAAAATTAATTTTAAATTTAACAAATCCTTCTTTTAAAGAATTTACGGGCAGATGATCTGCCCGTATTTCTTTTATATTTTCAATAATCCGTTGACATTGTTAAAAATGAGTGGCATAATCAAATTATCGATAAACGATAAATGTTTATCGTTTGCCTTAAGGGGATATGATATGAAAATGGATAAAGAAAAAGCAGTCAAGAAAATCAATAAAG
>JAILEQ010000149.1 GCA_024687305.1 Lachnospiraceae bacterium
GCAGGAAGGTCAGTATGACCGCAGCAATCTCGACGAAGAAAAAGAAATGTTCAGCTACGAATATTACGGTGGCAAGAGCTGGTAGACGGTTAACGAAAAGCGGGAGGCTTTTGCCTCCCGCGATTTTTATTTCCTCGTAATTTCTTTAATGACATCAACCGCTTCGTAAGGGTTGCATTCTATATCCGGCAGCACGGGAAGATCTTCCTTTGTCTCGTCCACACGATGCCAGTCTTTTGTCGAAACCTGCATTATAAGGCCGGAGTTTGGAAGAACAAATCTCGTTATCTGGCCGTAGCTGTTGGGCATGTTTCCGCTTGCTTCTCCCACAACCTTTCCGATCCCGTTATCCTGGATGAGCATTGCAAAATCCATGGATGAACTGTAAGACCAGATGGAAGTGATCACATATACGTTTCCGTTAAATCCGTATCCCTTTTTGTGGTTCTTAACAAGATTTTTCTTATGTTTGACCATAACGGGTCCGAATCTCACCACATCGGGCCAGGAGTAGTAACTGTCCACATCGAGATATTTGATGAATTCATTTGCGACGCCGCTGCTTCCGCCGCCGTTATCCGTAAGATCCACGGCAACATTTCCGATGTTCTTTTCATGTATCTCATCAAACATTGCTTTGACGGTTTCTTTGTATTTGTCGTTATAATTGCAGCTTGTAAGAGTAAGCACCGCAAGGTCGGCGTCTTCGTAAATGTCGTAATAAACAAATCCTCTGTCTTCGCCCTCGGAAGAAAGATCGTCGCCGGTCACCTCCTCCGAATACTTGATGTATTCGTCGTAAGTAAGGAAGTCTTCCGCAGTAACTCTCTCTTCGGCAGTGCCTCCGTCGGCGGTTCTGTAATTATAAACTATCTCACCGCTCGTATCGATGCCAAGATAGTTAAGACCTTCCAGACTTGAAACACGGTTCTTTATCATCCTTTCACCGTATTCTTTTCTTTCGTAACTTACGATGTAGGGATTTGCATTAAGCATGTCTTCGTAGGTAAGCCCGTTTACCGCAACGAGCGTGTCCCCAAGGAATCTGTGCTCGTAGTTATGTTTCATGTAATGATATTCCGGATATGTTTCCTGTATGCTCGTATGTCCGTCACCCAGGGCGGAAAGAATACTTTCCAGCTCGCGGCAAAGATCGTATCCCTTTATGGAGTCGGTATTTTCAAGATCGTGCTTAACCTCAAGCATCTTATCCATGATCTCGTCGTCAAATCCATCGTGGGTAAGGGGATGAAGTTTCTTTACGTACTTAAGCATGTACATGTAATCTTCCAAAGCCTGAAGGTTCGAATAAGTTACATTTCCGGTGTCTTTTGACCAGTCGATTTTGTCAGAAGGCGTGCTGTTCCAGTTTGGATTCATCACAAGCGTCGCAAATATGATGAGCACAGCAAGCACATCGGTTATGTAAAAGCCGACGCGACCTTTCTTTTTACCTGTTTTCTTATCCATTATCACGTGCTCGAGTATCTCGATGGCAACCACCCAAAGTATCGCGCCTATCAAAGCAACGGATTCAAGTATAAAGAAACCTTTCTTATTCACAACGATGATGATAAGGATCAGGAGTCTTAACAGTATTCTTCCGATATTTATCAAAACCTTTTTCATTCTTATACCTCTTTATTCAAAACGTCTTTGCCATTGTACTACATTATGACGCTTCTATCCAGTTTTAGATAAGATTCTCTTTTCTGTATTTTGATGGCGATACTCCCACCAGCCGTTTAAATGAATTGCAAAAGTAGTAAGGCGATTCGAAGGAAAGACTTTCACTTATCTCGCCTATGCTCATGGAAGTCGAAGCAAGAAGCCGCTTGGCCTTCTCGCACCTTACCCCGGAATGATATTTCCAAAGCGTCGTGCCGGTAGTCTTCTTAAACATGAGATTAAGATGCTTGAAAGTAAGCCCCATGAGCTCCTCGAGCCCCGCGGAATCAAAGGGCTTGTCCGCATTTTCATCAAGATAAGCCATCATCTTTAGCACCTTTTCACGGTTTATGTCCACGTGTTTATCTTTGATCGAGGCTTCGTAAATATCGGTGAGAATGCCGTAAAGATAAGCATTCAGGTTGAGATTGTCGTTATAATTTCTCGATTCGAACATCTTGTTAAAGGTCATAAACTTTGAAAAGATGCGGCTGTTTTTATCGATATGCAAAGTTTTGGGAAGCACTCTGTATGCACTTCTGCCTCCACCTGCCCCTTCGGTATAAAGAAAATGCTCGAAAGGCAGAAGCTCTGTCGCCTCCTCCTTTTCGTTAAGGTTAAAGTGCACGAAGAACCATTTAGTGCCCTTGGGACACTTGATATCGCCGTAATGATGAAGTCCCTGTTTCAAGAATACGAGTTCTCCGGCTTCCACCGTAAAGGCTTCTTTCTCCTCAAATACATGAAAGCTACCTTCCTCAACGTATAAAAGGACGTTTACGTCCAGCACCCTGTCAGGGTGCACAAATCCCGTGTCGGTCACGATGTATCCGCAAAGACTGACGTTCGGCAGCGTATCGGTATACAGTTTTATCCTGTTGTCTGTTTTCATATGCCTCTATGCGATTATTTTATATTTCTATGCAACAATTGCACATTTATTGATAGTTTCAATGCGACTATACTGTAAATATATAAAGAAACCGATTGTCTGTCAAACGGAGGTTACATTATGAGATCATTATTCGGAAGGAACATCGAGTTAAGAGAAGGCGAGCTTCTTCAAAAGGAAGCCGACAACAGAAGCTATCTCGATGAGCTTAAATCGAACGCACTTCTACAGAATTTTTATCAGGAAGCGGGCTTAAACCAGAACTTCGGAAGCAAGTTAATGGCTCATACCGGCTGGGAAGATCCGTCTTGCCAGTTAAGAGGTCATTTTCTGGGTCACTACTTAAGCGCCTGCGCAATGCGCTATCATGAAACCGGCGACGAAGAGATACTTGCAAAAGCAAATCATATCGTACACGAACTCAAGCGCTGCCAGATTGAGAACGGCGGTCTTTGGGCAGCTTCCATACCTGAAAAATACTTTTACTGGATCGCAAGAGGCAAGCAGGTCTGGGCACCTCATTA
>JAILEQ010000170.1 GCA_024687305.1 Lachnospiraceae bacterium
GAAATAGTCAAAACAAACAAAATATCAAAAAAGTTCAATTTCCGCTTGCAACCCTCCGGGAAAACTGTTAAATATTAAATTAACAGGGGAAAACAATAAAGTAACACAAGACATTTTCTTACAAAGTAAGAGGATGTCGCAGGAGGAGAAAAAACTGTGATGGATAACAAGATCAAAGTAAATCGGGAAATTATAGCTGACATAGCGGTAGCAATACTTGCGATCATAGCGCTCGGAGCCTGCTGCTACTTCAGGGGATGCAAATACGATCTTTTCGTTACAATACTTGGTATAGTAACGGTATTTTCCGGAACAGGTTTCTTATTCGTAAGACACACAAGAATAGCTTAAATCTAAGATCTGACAGTTTTTAATCCTAACAGTTAAGGAGCAGTAAGGCTGCTCCTTTTTCTGTGCCCGGCAAGGCGCGCACAAGAGTACCTGACCACATAGAGCGCGTGGAGCAAAACGCTATTGACATATTTGTGCGGTGTTGTTATCATAAAGACGGAAAACGATTTCCACATCATTAACGGAGGATGTCATCATGGTTTCGATAAAGGACGTTGCCAAAGAGGCAGGTGTAGCGGTATCTACCGTATCCAAAGTATTAAACAGCTATCCAAATGTCAGTGAAGCTACAAGGAAGAAGGTCAATGAAGCGGCCAAGAAGCTCAATTTCGTACCCAATGCGGTGGCGAGCGCACTTTCGAGTAAAAGAGTTGCAAGGATCGCCATTCTTATGAATCAGGCCGCACAGGCGACGGCGATCGACGAGATCGATATGAGTTATATTTCCGGTGCGATCGTAAAAGCCAAGGAACTGGGGCTTGATGTCATCACGATCTTTTATTCCATGTTTGAAGACAAGAGTCTGGATGAACTTATAGCATATTTGAGATCGCAGAGCATTGCAGGTCTTCTTATATACGGCCTTTCAAAGGACGACGATGTGCTCATCGAACTTGTGAAGAGTGAAGAGTTCAAGTGCGTAGTGGTCGATGCGGACATCGTAAACGAACGTACTACCTGCATTATGATCGATCAGGCGCAGGCTCAGTACGATGTTGTAAATGAAGTGTTAAAGACCGACAGTGCAAACCGCATACTTTATATAAAGGGAAAAGACAACGGATTCGTAACGGAACTGCGTACCGAAGGTATCAGACGTATATGCGAAGAGCGCGGTATAGAGCTCATGATCGAGCCGGGAGAGTTCTCGGAAAAGAAAGCGCGTGAGATCACATTTGAGAAGGCTAAAGATTGCGACATGATCGTATGTGCTTCGGATATGATGGCCATCGGAGCCATGAAGGCACTTACCGATATGGATATCTTCAGACCTGTCTGCGGTTTTGACGGTATTACACTTATGGGTTACGCGGGAAAGCAGATGAGCACCGTAAAGCAGGATTTCTATAACATTTCCGCAACTGCGGTCGAAGAGATCAACAGATTAAGATCGGGAGAATCGGGACGTAAAGTCACTCCCGAACATAAAGTTGTCAAATTACAGTATCTTGACATTATAAGATAGGGGGGTGTTACTATGTCACTTCGCGCTGATATGCAAAAAGAAGTAATGTTAATGAATATGGAGAATGAGCTCGAAGACAGAGCAAAGCATCAGTACAAAAAGACTTTTGCCGAGTGCGACAACAAAGAGGTCTATTACATTCTTCTTTCACTTACCAAAGAAATGTGTGAGCTTGCCGAGAGAATAAGCGGAGACAAGAAGGTTTATTATATTTCCGCGGAATTTCTGATCGGAAAACTTTTATCAAACAATCTTTTGAATCTCGGTCTTTACGACAAGGTTGAAGAGATACTCAACAAGAGCGGAAAAACTCTTTCCGAGATCGAAGAGTATGAACCCGAACCTTCGCTTGGTAACGGCGGCCTCGGAAGACTTGCCGCATGTTTCCTCGATTCGATGGCTACGCTTGGCATCCACGGCGACGGAATCGGCTTAAACTACCATTTCGGATTGTTTAAGCAGGTTTTCAAGAACAAACTTCAGAAAGCGGAGAAGAACGACTGGATCGAGCCCAAATCGTGGCTTGTTGACACCGGCATTTCTTTCCCCGTTCAATTCGGCGATATGACCGTTCATTCAAAGCTTTATGACATCGATGTTGTCGGATACAGAAACGGCACCAACAAACTGCATCTTTTTGATATCGAGTCTGTTGACGAATCCATCGCAGAGCAGGGCATTGACTTTGACAAGACGAAGATAAAGAAGAATCTGACACTTTTTCTTTATCCCGATGATTCCGATGAGGCAGGCAATCTCTTGAGGGTTTATCAGCAGTACTTCATGGTCGCAAACGCAGCCCAGCTCATTTTAAAAGAGTTAAAGGAGCAGCAGTACGATCTCAGAAGAATGTACGATTTCTGCGTCATCCAGATAAACGATACGCACCCCACGCTCATCATTCCAGAACTTATCAGGATACTCGTAAACGATAAGGCGTTCACAATGGATGAGGCGATCGAGGTCGTAAACAAATGTATCGCATACACGAATCATACGATACTTGCGGAAGCGCTTGAAAAGTGGCCTCTTGAATATATCGAGAAGGTCGCTCCCCAGCTTGTTCCCATCATAAAGGAGCTCGATAAGAAGGTCAGGGCGCTTCACCGTTCGCCCAAGGTGCAGATCATCGACAAGGACGGCCTTGTGCACATGGCTCACCTTGACATCCATTACGGATTTTCGGTCAACGGCGTAGCGGCGATCCATACCGAGATATTAAAGAACACCGAGCTTAACGCATTTTATAAGATATATCCCGAAAAGTTCAACAATAAGACGAACGGCATTACATTCAGAAGATGGCTTCTGTCGTGTAACCACGAGCTTGCGGATTACATCACTTCTTTAATAGGCCCTTATTACAAAAAGGACGCAACGCAGCTTGAAAAGTTAATTGAGTACAAAGAAAACGAAATGGTACTCGATCGTATCGCCGAGATAAAGATGGACAACAAGAAGGCTCTGGCCAGGTATATCGCTGAGCATGAGGGTATATCGATCGATCCTCACTCGATATATGATATCCAGGTTAAGCGTCTTCACGAGTACAAACGTCAGCAGATGAACGCTTTGTACATAATACACAAATATCTCGATATCAAGCACGGAAGGATCCCGTCAACCCCGATCACGTTCATATTCGGCGGTAAAGCGGCTCCCGCATATGTGATTGCAAAGGACGTGATCCATCTTATCCTCGCACTTGCGGACATCGTTAACAACGATCCCGAAGCATCGAAATATATGAAGGTGGTCATGCTTGAAAACTACAACGTAAGCTATGCCGAGAAGGTCATTCCCGCATGCGACGTTTCCGAGCAGATATCTCTTGCATCTAAAGAAGCGAGCGGAACAGGCAACATGAAATTCATGTTAAACGGAGCGGTCACCTTGGGTACGAGAGACGGTGCTAACGTTGAGATCGGCGAACTCGTAGGCGAAGACAACATCTATTTCTTCGGTGAAGATTCGGATGCGGTCATAAAGCACATCGCCAAGAAGGATTACGATCCGAAAGCATATTATGAGAAATCCAAGTTCATTCGCACCGCCGTAGACTTTATCACGAGCGAAAAATGCTTAAAAGCAGGTATGCGCGAGAACCTTGAAAGACTTAAGAATCGACTTCTTAACGAAGATCCTTTCATGACGCTTCTTGATCTTGAAGCATATATAAAACGCAAGGAAGAGATCTTTGCAGATTACGAGAAACGTACTCTTTGGAAGAAGATGATGCTTACAAACATTGCCAATGCAGGTTTCTTTTCATCTGACCGCACCATCGAGGAATACAACCGTGACATATGGCACATAAATGTTTAAAGTGTTATGATTAAACAGTAATGATCATGTAACGATCCCCGGGAGGATTACGATATGCGTTCAAGCGGTATTTTGATGCCGATATTTTCGTTGCCGAGTAAGTACGGAATAGGCGGTCTTACTAAAGAAGCATATGATTTCGTTGATTTTTTGAATTCGGCTAAGCAAAAGTTCTGGCAGATACTGCCGCTTGGACCGACCGGCTACGGCGATTCGCCGTATCAGTCGTTTTCGACTTTTGCGGGCAATCCTTATTTCATAGATCTCGACGAACTCGTAAAAGACGGACTTCTTACACAGGATGAGTGCGCACGCTACGATGCTTCGGGTGACGATGAATATATTGATTACGAGAGGGTTTATTTTAACCGTTTCGATCTTTTGAGGATCGCGTACGAAAGAAGCAACATACAAAACAATAATCTGTTTCGAGAGTTCATACATGACAACGCTTACTGGCTTGACGATTATGCTCTTTTTATGGCGGTCAAGCGGGAGTTTGGCGGAAAATCCTGGATAGAATGGGACAAAGATATACGTGTACGTACGCCGGAAGCACTGGAACGCTACAAAAAGCAGCTGTGGGATGAGATAGATTTCTTTAAGTTTCAGCAGTACTATTTCTCAAAGCAGTGGAAGGCGCTCAAACACTACGCCAACGAAAAGGGAATAGAGATAGTGGGCGACATTCCGATATACGTTGCCTTCGATTCGTCCGATGCGTGGTCGCATCCCGAACTGTTCGAACTGGACAATGAAAACATTCCGATAAATGTGGCAGGCTGCCCTCCCGATCCGTTCGCGATAACGGGCCAGCTTTGGGGCAATCCGCTTTATGAGTGGGAATATCACAAAAATACCGGTTATGACTGGTGGGTAAAGAGAATAGGATATTGCTTCGATCTTTATGATGTTGTGAGGATAGATCACTTCAGAGGGTTTGACGAATATTATGCCATCCCTTACGGCGATCCCACCGCTGAGAACGGAGTGTGGAAGAAAGGACCCGGATACGATTTCTTTTCAACGATCAATGAGAAACTTGGCGAAAAGAAGATCATCGCCGAAGATCTCGGCTTTTTGACCGATTCGGTCAGAGAGCTTGTGAAGAAGACCGGATATCCCGGAATGAAGGTCCTTCACTTCGCTTTCGATTCATCGCCTCACAGCGAATACCTTCCTCACATGATAGGGCACAACAGTGTCATCTATACGGGTACTCACGATAATGAGACTTCAAGAGGCTGGTATTTAAGGAACTGCGAAGAAGACGAACGCACCGCAAAGTATTTTGACGATTATACGGGAAATGATTTTGTGGATACCGCGGCCAAGTCCATGATAAGACTTGCAATGGGCTCGGTAGCGGACACTTGCATAATAATGATGCAGGATTATTTGAACCTCGGAAACGAGGCACGTATCAACAAACCGTCTACGCTTGGCAACAATTGGGGCTGGCGCATGGACAGCGACGCGCTCGATCCGATGCTTGCCGAAGAGATCGCAGCTTTAACCTATGTCTACGGAAGATGCTGATAATATCATAAAAGATCGGGTTTTGGTCAAAAACCCGATCTTTTTTTACTTTTTATGTTCAAAGAACTTTTGAAGCCATATTGCTGTTGTGATATTCAGGGTCGTTCGTGACTTCTTTGCCAAACCACATTGGCGGGGTGAAATTCTCGGCGGCCTCTTTTGTTGCAAACTCCACCTCGGCCATGAGTAATGGCGCGAAGGGCGGGGCGAACTCGTCGAGCTCTACCGTCAGATCGCCAAGCGGTACAAAGAAACGTTTCTTCTTAATGATATTTCCGTCGGCCTTTTTGATCAAGTGCTCAAAGGCTTCTTTGGTCAACGGAAGATTGTGCTCTTCCCGTATCATGAGTCCCGAGCCTTTGTAAGTAAGATAATATTCGTCGCCTTCACGCCTTACCCTAACGACGGGAGCGGTGTTCAAATACCCTTGTACAAGCTCTTTGTAAGGGTATTTTTTATAATCGAAAGCGTCTTTTTCTATGAGGAATTTTCTTTCTATCTCCATGTTTTTATCCTTTATTGTAATTGTTAAATGAACAGTTTTATTGTAACATAGTAAAGTGTAGGTGAAAATTCAAAATCACCGATACGAAAACTATTTATATTGGAGGGGACCATGCAAATAGGAGTATTTTTTGCCGAGAGATTCGAGGAGATCGAGGCAGTGTCGCCGGTTGATATCTTAAGAAGAGCCGGGCACGAAGTTTTTACGGTGTCGGTAGGACATTCACACCATGTGATGGGGTCGCATGGGTTTATGGTCAAGACCGATTATTGCATTGATGAGATCCATATCGATAATTTTGATATGATAGTGCTTCCGGGCGGTCCCGGGCACAAAGATCTGGAAAAATGCGACAAACTTATGAGAAAGGTTAAGAAATTCAACGATCAGGGCAAATATATTGCCGCAATATGCGCAGCTCCGACCATACTCGGACGTCTCGGAATACTTGCGGGCAGGAAAGCCACATGCTTCCCGGGATTGGAAGCCGAGCTTTACGATGCAACATATACGGGCAGTGAAACCGAAATAGACAAAAATATCATAACCGGCCGTTCCGCAGGCTGTGCGATACCGTTTGCTCTTAAGATAATAGAAGCGCTTGACGGTGTCGATAAGGCCAAAGAAATGGCAGAGAAAATTTACTACGATCATTTTTAAGGAAGTGTTGTCATGAATGCACAGGAAATAATCAAAAAATACGGTCAGGAACAGCTTCTTCGTTTTGAAGGCGAGCTTACCAAAGAGGAGAAAGAAAAACTTTATTCTCAGATCGAATCGCTCGATTTTGATCTTTTAAAGAATATCGAGGAGAAGCCCGCACTTAACAAAGGCGTGATATCGCCTCTTAAGGCGATGGAACTTATCGAGATCAACGCGTACAGAGAAGAGCTTAAAAATATCGGTCTCGATGCGATAAGAAACGGAAAAGTCGGCGCAGTGATGCTTGCCGGCGGTATGGGAACGAGACTTGGTTCCGACGATCCCAAAGGTATGTACAATGTCGGTATCACTAAGGAACTTTACATATTCCAGTGTCTTATAAACAATCTTTTTGATGTTGTTCACGAATCTGGTTCATACATCCCGCTTTTTATTATGACAAGCGACCTTAACTACGATTCAACCACACAGTTCTTTGAAGACAAGGAATATTTCGGATATCCCAAGGATTATGTGCATTTCTTTAAACAGGAGATGGCACCCGCGTGTGATCATAACGGAAAAGTCTTTTTGGAAGCAAAGGACAAGGTTGCCGTATCTCCCAACGGAAACGGCGGCTGGTTCTTGTCGATGATGAGAACGGGAATGTTGGAAAAGGTAAAAGATTACGGTATCGAGTGGCTCAACATCTTTGCGGTCGATAACGTATGTCAGCGTATATGCGATCCCGCGTTTATAGGCGCCACCATTAAAAAGGATAAGACCGTAGGTGCAAAGGTTGTCAGAAAGGTCACTCCCGATGAACGTGTCGGAACCATATGTCTTGAGGACGGAAAACCTTCGATCATCGAATACTACGAGCTTACCGATGAGATGGCCGAAGAACGTGATGAGCGCGGTGAGAGAGTCTATAACTTCGGCGTTATACTCAATTATCTTTTTAGAGTCGATGAGCTTGAGGAGATAGTAAAGAAGAGCCTTCCTTACCACGTTGTAGAAAAGAAGATCCCTTATATAGACGAGGATGGAAACTTCATAAAACCCGAAAGCCCCAACGGATACAAGTTTGAGCAGCTGGTGCTTGATATGATCCATCTCGCGGCTTCGTGTCTTCCTTACGAAGTTGAAAGAGAGCGTGAATTTGCTCCCATCAAGAATAAGACCGGAGTGGATTCCGTTGAGTCTGCAAGAGAGCTTCTTAAGTTAAACGGAGTTGAACTTTAATGTGAATGTGAGCGCTTTGCGCTTCATATAAAATAAGCGCTTTAAGCGCAGGAGAGGAAAAAGAAAATGTTTAGCGTAACGAACATCCTTATTTTTGTCACGATCGTTGCGTATCTTGCCATGGTTGTATTTGTTGGCTTTAAGTTCTCCAAGCAGAACAAGGATACCGACGATTTCTATCTGGGCGGTCGTAAACTCGGACCGTTCGTAACCGCCATGAGTGCCGAGGCATCGGACATGAGCTCGTGGCTTTTGCTGGGACTTCCCGGTGTTGCTTATCTTTCGGGTCTTGCCGATGCATCATGGACTGCTATCGGACTTGCACTCGGAACGTATCTCAACTGGCTCATCGTTGCCAAGAAGATCAGAAGATATTCGGTTAAGATCAATGCGATCACCATTCCCGAATTTTTCACAAAGAGATATCACGACAAGAACAACATCCTTCAGACGATCGCTGCGGTTGTCATCGTTATTTTCTTTATACCTTATACGGGATCGGGATTTGCGGCATGCGGCAAGCTTTTCCAGAGTCTGTTCGGCATCGATTATCATGCAGCCATGATCGTAAGTGCGGTAGTTATTGCAATCTACACTTCGCTCGGCGGATTCCTTGCGGCATCCACGACCGACTTTATTCAGTCTATCGTTATGACGATCGCGATCATCACCGTATTCGGCTTCGGTGTATCCGTTGCCGGCGGATGGGGCGCCGTTATGGACAATGCGAGCGCACTTCCCGGATATCTTGCACTTACGGCTTCGCATGTGGCAAGTACCGGTGGATCTTCACCTTACGGATTTTTGACGATAGTTTCGACAATGGCTTGGGGACTTGGATACTTCGGTATGCCTCATATCCTCTTAAGATTCATGGCTGCCAGAAAAGAAGAGGAACTTACCTTCTCGAGACGTATCGCTTCGGTATGGGTAGTTATCTCAATGACGGTTGCAATCTTCATCGGTGTCGTAGGTCTTGCAATGAGCAATGTCGGCGCCATCGACAAACTTGAAGGAAGCGCCTCCGAGACCGTACTCGTTAAGATCGCAAACCTTCTTGCAACCCACAACTGGCTTTGCGCCGTTATAGCAGGTGTCATACTTGCGGGCGTTCTTGCGGCTACAATGTCTACCGCAGATTCACAGCTCTTGGCTGCAGCATCTTCGATCACCGAGGATATCATCTCAGCCAAGTTTGGTATCAAATTTGATGCCAAGAAGCAGATGCTTGTTGCAAGAATCTCGGTTCTTTGCATCTCACTTTTCGGTATGGTAATAGCATGGAATCCCGACAGCTCCGTATTTAAGATCGTATCGTTCGCATGGGCGGGCTTCGGTGCCGCATTCGGACCTGTAGTATTGCTTGCACTCTTCTGGAAGAGGTCAAACCTTCCCGGTGCGATCGCAGGTATGGTTTCGGGCGGAGCAATGGTATTCCTTTGGAAATTCGTGATATCTAAGCTCGGCGGAGCATTTGCGATCTACGAACTCCTTCCCGCATTTATCTTTGCGATCATCGTTAACGTTATCGTTTCACTTTCAACAAAAGAACCCGATGCAGAGATGCTTAAAGAGTTCGATGAAGTTCATGCAAATAATTAATTAATTGCTTTATGGTACGCCGTTGTATGTAATAATATGCAACGGCGTATGTTTATCACGATCGACCAAGGAGTTTATTTGGTATGAAGAAAACCGGATTGTATAAGAAGATGCTCACGATGGCGGTGGCGCCCATTCTTATTTTAGGGCTTTCGCTTACGGTATTTTGCTATACGAGATTTACAAACACCATATATGAGCAGGCACAGGAGGACATGATAAATGTCGCCCGTTCCGTTATGTTAGCTTATGACATGAAATATAACGGTGATTATTATCCGGTAAAAGATGCTTCGGGAAACTTCGATTTTTATAAAGGCGAGGCAGATATCACCAATGAGACTCAGATAGTCGACGATTTCAAGAAAGCCACAGGCACCGAGATATCCCTTCTTTATATGGATATGAGAGTAAACACCACCTTTGCGGCTTATGACGGAACGAGATTTACCGGCGTGTGCACAAATGAAGACACAACCGAGAAAGTACTGGGCAAAGGTCAGACCGTAAAATATTCCAACGTAAAGATGTTTAATGACGATTATCTTCTCGTATACGTTCCCCTTGAGAATACTGACGGAAGAATAATCGGTATGGTGGAAGTTGCAAGACCCAGTACGGCCATGACTATGTCCGTGGTTCATGCGGTATGGCCCATACTCGTATTTGCTCTCGGTTTTATGCTGTTTGGCGCGATCGTTTCGTACAGGAGCACAAAGGAGATCACCGATGTGCTTTCAAAACTCCAGACATTCATGAACAAGGTTGCGGGCGGAAATCTTACGACCGAACTTGATATAGATGTTCTTAAGAGGACCGACGAACTCGGAGAGATATCCAAGTCCGCCACATCGATGCAAAAGAGCATACGAGGCTTCGTGGAGACCGACCCTTTGACAAAACTCGGAAACAGAAGATTTTTCTTAAATCAGACGGAAAGAGTCATCACAAGATCTCAGGCATCGGGCCTTCCGTTCTCGATCGCCATCGCCGATATCGACTTCTTCAAAAAGGTTAACGATACATACGGCCACAACGCAGGCGACGAAGTACTTAAAGCAGTTGCAAACAAGTTAAAGCAGGCCATGACATCCAAAGGCTTTGCTGCCCGCTGGGGCGGCGAGGAATTCGTCCTTTGCTTCGATAAATGCGATATGCATGAAGCGGCACAGCATCTTTGGAAGACACTGGAAAGCATCCGTGAAATGGTAGTTTCAACCGAAGGGTTCGACATCAGGATAACGATGACATTCGGCGTTGTCGACGGCTATCCCGAGAAGATAGAGCGCCTTATCGAACTTGCCGACGAAAAACTCTACTACGGCAAACAAAACGGTCGTAACCGCGTTGTCACC
>JAILEQ010000058.1 GCA_024687305.1 Lachnospiraceae bacterium
GGAAGCAAGGCTCTTGAAAGCATGCCCGTGATCTATCAGGGATTCATCAAACGTCCCGAAGATATAACCGATGACATCGCATTCGACAGAAAGCTCTACATCATAAGACGTGTATTTGAGCAAAGTACGGATACGACCTATGTTCCTTCACTTTCTTCAAGGACCATAGTTTACAAAGGTATGTTCCTTGTAAAGCAGTTAAGACCTTTCTTTGAAGACCTTATGGATAAAGATTTTGAGTCTGCCATTGCAATGGTACACTCAAGATTTTCCACGAACACAAATCCCAGCTGGGAACGTGCGCATCCCAACAGGATCCTTGTTCATAACGGCGAGATCAACACCATAAAAGGAAATGTGGACAAGATGCTCGCAAGAGAAGAAACCATGCATACAGACGTTTTTTCTTCGGAAGACATGACAAAGATACTTCCGGTTGTTTCTTCTTCCGGTTCTGACTCAGCTATGCTTGACAATACCCTTGAGTTCTTATCCATGTCCGGAATGGATCTTGCCCTTGCCGCAAGCATACTCATTCCCGAGCCTTGGACGCATAACGATACTATTCCCGAAGAAGTCAGAGACTTCTATCAGTACTATGCAACCATGATGGAGCCTTGGGACGGACCCGCATCTATCCTTTTCAGCGACGGTGATGTGATGGGTGCGATACTCGACCGTAACGGACTTCGTCCTTCAAGATACTATGTGACCGATGACGACAGACTTATCTTAAGTTCCGAAGTCGGTGTCCTTGAGGTGGACGAGGCTCACATCCTTAAAAAAGAAAGACTTCATCCCGGAAAGCTTTTACTTATCGATACAAAAGAAGGAAAGCTTATGGGTGATGATGAGATAAAAGAAAAATACGCCCTTAAAGAGCCTTACGGCGAATGGATCGACAGCAAGCTCATAAAGCTTAAAGATATCAAGATACCCAACAACAAAGTTATTTCTTATAAAGAAGACGAACTTTCGAAGCTGCTTCTTTCTTTCGGATATGCATACGAAGAATACAGCGAAGAGATCGCAAACATGGCCCTTAACGGCGGCGAGTCCATCGGAGCGATGGGTGTGGACACTCCTTTGGCAGTTTTGTCAAAGCAGTACAGACCGTTATTTGATTTCTTTAAGCAGATGTTCGCGCAGGTTACAAACCCGCCCATCGATGCCGTACGTGAAAAGATAGTTACTTCAACCACGGTTTACCTTGGAAAGAACGGAAATCTTCTTGAAGAAAAACCCGAGAACTGTCAGGCGCTCAAGATCGAGAACCCGATACTTTCAGACCTTGACCTTCTTAAGATCGAGAAGATGCAAAAGCCCGGATTCAAGATCGCAAAAGTACCGATCATCTTCTATAAGAGCACACCTATCGAAAGAGTCATCGATCACTTATTTGTTGAAGTAGATAAAGCTTACAACGAGGGTGCCAACATACTTATCCTTTCCGACAGAGGTGTTGACGAAAATCACGTTGCGCTTCCTTCGCTTCTTGCGGTGGCAGCGGTTCACATGCATCTTGTTAAAACAAAGAAATGTACCGCGATGTCGATAATCATCGAGTCCGGTGAGCCCAGAACAGTACATCATTTCGCTACTCTTCTCGGATACGGTGCCAGTGCGGTCAATCCTTACCTTGCGCATGCCTGCATCGAAAAGCTTGCGAACGACGATCTTCTCGACAAAGACTATTACGCAGCGGCAAACGATTACGACAATGCGATACTTAAAGGTATCGTAAAGATCGCTTCCAAGATGGGTATTTCCACTATCCAGTCTTACCAGGGCAGTAAGATCTTTGAAGCGATCGGTATTTCTTCGGACGTGATCGACAAATACTTTACAAAGACTATAAGTCCGATAGGCGGATATTCACTTAATGATATTGCGGACGCGGTTGACAGACAGCATTCTAAAGCGTTCGATCCCTTGGGACTTACGACAGATCTTTCTCTTCCTTCGAAGGGTATGCATAAATCAAGGGCAACCGGGGAACTCCACAGGTACAATCCCGAGACCGTTCACATGCTCCAGAAGGCAACAAGAGACGGAAACTATGAGGAATTCAAGCAGTATACAAAAATGGCCGACAAGGAAGAGACAGGTTATCTTCGAAGCTATCTTGATTTTAAATTTTCCGACAAGCCGGTAGATCTTGATGAAGTAGAGAGCGAATACGATATCGTAAAAAGATTTAAAACCGGGGCTATGTCATACGGTTCCATTTCCGAGGAAGCACACGAGACTTTGGCTGTAGCCATGAACCATCTTAAAGGTAAATCCAACTCAGGAGAAGGCGGTGAATCGGAAGAAAGAATCCTTTCCGAGAACGATAAAGACAACAGAAATTCCGCTATTAAGCAGGTTGCTTCAGGTCGTTTCGGTGTTACCGAAAGATATCTTTGTTCGGCCAAAGAAATACAGATAAAAATGGCGCAGGGTGCAAAACCCGGTGAAGGCGGACATCTTCCCGCAGGAAAGGTTTATCCCTGGATCGCAAAGACGAGACATTCGACTCCCGGCGTAAGTCTTATCTCACCTCCTCCTCACCATGACATTTATTCCATCGAGGACTTGGCGCAGCTTATATATGACCTTAAGAATGCAAACAAATACGCACGTATTTCCGTTAAGCTCGTTTCCGAAGCAGGTGTCGGCACCATCGCTGCCGGTGTTGCTAAAGCAGGTGCGCAGGTAGTGCTCATCTCCGGTTACGACGGAGGAACCGGTGCGGCTCCTTTAAGCTCGATCCACAACGCAGGTCTTCCGTGGGAACTCGGTCTTGCCGAGACACACCAGACTCTTATAAAGAACGGATTGAGAGAAAGAGTAAGAATAGAAACCGACGGAAAACTTATGACGGGTCGTGATGTAGCCATCGCAGCAATGCTCGGTGCCGAAGAATTCGGATTTGCTACCGCTCCTTTGATCACTCTGGGATGCGTAATGATGAGAGTATGTAATCTTGATACATGTCCCATGGGTATAGCAACGCAGAACCCGGAACTGAGGAAAAGATTCATCGGAAAGCCTGAATATGTGGAAAACTTCATGCTCTTTATTGCAAGAGAGCTCCGTGAATATATGGCAAAGCTCGGAGTAAGAAGTGTTGATGAACTGGTAGGAAGAACAGACCTTCTCATGCCCAAGAAAGATCTTAAGGGCGGAGCGGGCAGCATCGTATTTGACGAAATCTTATACAACGAAGGAGACGGAAATCACATCTTCTCACCCGACAACGTATATGATTTCGAACTTGAGAAGACCGTTGACGAAAGCGTTCTGTTAAAAGACAAGAAGATCGCCGCAGCAATAAAGAGCGGAAAGAACGCAACCGCTGATATCAAGATAAAGAACACGGACAGATCGCTCGGTACGTTACTCGGTGCCGAGGTCGTAAGACATCACAGCGAAGGTTTAAGTGACGATACGATATTCATTAACTGTGAAGGTTCCGCAGGACAGAGCTTCGGTGCTTTTGTTCCGAAGGGTATCACTTTAAATGTAACGGGTGATGCAAACGATTATCTCGGAAAAGGTTTATCCGGCGGAAAGATCATTGTAAAGGCTCCCAAGGACGCAGCATACGACGCAGAAGAAAATATCGTTGTGGGAAATGTTGCTTTATACGGAGCAACTTCCGGCGAAGCATATATTTCCGGTATCGCAGGTGAGAGATTCTGCGTAAGAAATTCCGGTGCCACCGCGGTAGTTGAAGGTGTGGGCGAGCATGGTTGCGAATACATGACAGGCGGTAAGGTCGTTATCTTAGGACCCACGGGCAAAAACTTTGCGGCAGGTATGAGCGGCGGTGTCGCATATGTATACGATGAAGAAAATCGTCTGTACAGAAACTTAAACAAAGAACTGGTTTTGATGGAGAAGGTCGAGACCAAAGCAGACAAAGAAGAATTAAAGAAGATGCTTGAAGATCACATTAAGTATACGGGTTCAAAGAAAGCGACCGAGATACTTAATGATTATGCGAACAATCTTTCAAAGTTCAAAAAGATAATCCCCGAGGATTACAAGAAGCTCATCAGTGTTACGAGCATGCTTGAGGAACAGGGAATGAGTATTGAAGAAGCAAGAATAGAAGCATTTTACAAATGCACCGGAAAGGAGCATTGAGATGGGAAAAGCAACAGGTTTTTTGGAATATGAAAGAAAAGACGGCGAAGTGGTGAAGCCTTCGGTCCGTACGCAGAACTTCCTTGAATTTCATAAATCCCTTTCTTACAAAGAGCAGCAGCTTCAGGGTGCAAGATGTATGGCATGCGGTATTCCGTTCTGTCAGGCGGGTGCAATGCTTGCCGGTATGGCTTCGGGTTGTCCTTTGCACAACCTTGTTCCCGAAACGAACGATCTTGTTTACAAAGGAAAATGGGAACAGGCTTACAAGAGACTTTCGACGACTCATCCTTTACCCGAATTTACTTCAAGAGTCTGCCCCGCGCTTTGCGAAAACGCTTGTACATGCGGACTTAACGAAGCCCCGGTTTCAACAAAGGAAAATGAAAAAGCGATCGTAGAGTATGCTTACGAGAACGGTTTGGTAAAACCCGATGTTCCGGCAGTGAGAACCGGCAAAAAGATCGCGATCATAGGAAGCGGACCTTCCGGACTTTCCGCAGCCATAATGTTAAACAAGCGCGGTCATGAAGTTACGGTATATGAAAGAAGCGACAGAGCGGGCGGACTTTTAAGATACGGCATTCCCAACATGAAGCTTGACAAGAGAGTCATAGACAGACGAATAAAGATCATGGAAGAATCGGGAATAAAGTTTGTATATAACGTAAACGTCGGAAAAGACATTACGGGCGAGGAATTGTTAAAGGAATATGACAGAGTGCTTATTTGCACGGGTGCCTCAAATCCCCGCGACATAAAGGCGCCGGGAAGAGATGCAAAAGGTATCATGTTTGCGGTCGATTTTTTAAAGGAAGTAACCAAGACTTTGATCGACGGAGGGTATGACAGCGAAGCACTCATTTCACGAAATACGTTTTCTTTCGGCACTGTTAAAGGAAAGCATGTTTACGTCATCGGAGGCGGTGATACGGGAAACGACTGTGTCGGAACCTGCATGAGACTGGGTGCGGCATCGGTTAAGCAGATCGAGATGATGCCGAAGCCTCCCGTAGAAAGAGCACTTAACAACCCCTGGCCCGAATGGCCCAAGATACTTAAGACCGATTACGGTCAGGAAGAAGTTATAGACAAGTTCGGTGAAGATCCGAGAATCTATACCACCACCGTAAAGGAATTCATTAAAGATAAGAACGGAAAGCTTAAAGCGATAAAGATCGTAAAGCTTAAATCCGAAAAGGACGAAAAGACCGGAAGGATGAATATGGTTCCCATCGAAGGAACCGAAGAAGAAGTAAAGGCCGACATCGTTCTTATAGCGGCAGGATTCCTCGGAAGCGAAGAATACGTAAGAAATACGTTCAAAGTTGAATGTAACGAAAGAACAAACATAAAGACCGCGGAAGGTTTTTATAAGACGAGTGAAGACAGAGTTTTCGCCGCAGGAGATGCAAGGCGCGGACAGTCCCTCGTGGTATGGGCCATAGCGGAAGGAAGAAGAGCAGCCGGTGAAATTGACTACTCTTTGATGGGCTATACAAATTTATAAAATTTTGTATTGCATTTTACATATGACATGGTTTATAATTTCCGACAGACAAAGGCGTCTAAAGAGAGTGTGATTGCACTCTTTTTGGAACGCCTAATTTTTTTACACAAAACGGAGGAGACAGTTATGTCATATGTTGATGAGGTTTATGAACGTGTAGTAGCACAGAACCCTGCACAGCCCGAGTTCCATCAGGCAGTTAAAGAAGTGCTTGAGTCACTCAGAGTTGTTATTGAGGCTAATGAAGAAAAGTATAAAAGAGACGGCCTTCTTGAGAGACTTGTTACTCCCGAGAGACAGCTTCTTTTCAGAGTTCCCTGGGTAGATGACAAGGGACAGGTTCAGGTAAACAACGGATACCGCGTACAGTTTAACAGTGCGATCGGTCCTTACAAGGGAGGTTTAAGACTTCACCCTTCAGTAAATTTGGGTATTATCAAGTTCCTCGGATTTGAACAGATCTTCAAGAACTCTCTTACCGGTCTTCCCATCGGCGGCGGCAAGGGCGGTTCCGATTTCGATCCCAAGGGCAAATCCGACAGAGAAGTAATGGCGTTCTGCCAGAGCTTTATCTCAGAACTTTTCAAATATATCGGCGCCGATACCGACGTTCCCGCAGGTGACATCGGAACAGGTGCAAGAGAGATCGGTTTCATGTACGGTCAGTACAAGAGACTTACAGGTCTTTATGAAGGTGTTCTTACAGGTAAGGGACTTTCATACGGCGGATCGCTCGCAAGAACAGAAGCTACCGGTTACGGTCTTCTTTACATGACAGAAGAAATGTTAAAGTGCAACGGCGTTGACATTAAGGGCAAGACAGTTGCAGTTTCAGGTTCAGGTAACGTTGCTATCTACGCTATCCAGAAGGCTCAGCAGCTTGGTGCTAAACCTGTTACATGTTCCGATTCTACCGGTTGGGTATACGATCCCGAAGGAATCGACGTAGCACTTCTTAAGGAAGTAAAGGAAGTTAACCGTGCAAGACTTACAGAGTACGCAGCAAAGAGACCTTCGGCTCAGTATCATGACAAGAAGAGCGAAGGAACAAATCAGTGGGAAGTTAAGGTAGATATCGCACTTCCTTGCGCAACTCAGAACGAACTTAATCTTGATGATGCAAAGAAGCTTGTAGCAAACGGTGTTATCGCTGTTTGTGAAGGTGCTAACATGCCTACTACTCTTGAAGCTACACAGTATCTTCAGGACAACAAGGTATACTTCGTACCCGGCAAGGCTGCAAATGCAGGCGGTGTTGCTACATCGGCACTTGAAATGAGCCAGAACTCCGAAAGACTTTCCTGGACATTCGAAGAAGTTGATGCAAAGCTTAAGAACATCATGGTAAACATCTTCCACAACCTTGACGACGCTTCAAAGAAGTACGGTCTTGAAGGCAACTATGTTGCAGGTGCCAACATTGCAGGCTTCTTAAAGGTTGCAGATGCCATGAACGCACAGGGTATTGTATAAGCTGATCATTTAGTTTACATTGCGGTTTTATCGCATTGACACAAAAGGATCGGGGCACCAATTAAAGCTTAATGCTCATTTTGGTGTCCCGCTTTGTTTTAAAAGAAAGGACGACCATGAGGACAAAAGAAGACATACTTAATTTGATAGATGAAGAAGGAGTCGAGTTCATAAGACTTCAGTTTACCGACATATTCGGAAGACTCAAAAATATCGCCGTTACTCCCGGACAGATGGCAAGAGTTTTTGCAAACCGCTACTCTTTCGCCGGATCTGCCGCTTTCGGTGACAGTTACGATTTTGATGACAGACTTTATCTTTATCCCGATCTTGATACTTTCATGATCTTACCCTGGAGACCGCAGCAGGGAAAAGTTGCAAAGGTTGTATGCGACATTTGTCTTGAAGACGGTACTCCTTTTGAAATGTGTTCAAGAAATATCCTCAAAAAGACTTTAAAGAAAGTCGCAGATGCGGGATATAAAGCTACGATTTATACCGAGAATGAGTTCTTCTTATTCCATACCGATGGAAACGGTCTTCCTACAACGACTTCTCACGAACTGGCCGGTTACCTTGATGTAGGTCCCGTGGATTTTGGTGAAAATGCAAGAAGAGACATAGTGCTCATGCTTGAAGAGATGGGCTTTGAAATCGAATCATCTCATCATGAAGCCGCTCCCGCACAGCATGAGGTTGATTTTGCTGCGGCAGAAGCGCTTGAAACCGCAGATTCCATACAGACATTCAGATTCGCGGTAAGATCCATCGCCAAGAGATTCGGTCTTTATGCAACGTTCATGCCCAAGCCCAAGACAGATGTAGCGGGATCGGGCATGCATCTTACCGTTACTCTTACAAAAGACGGAAAGAACATACTTAGAAATGACGACAATACCCCTTCAAAAGAAGCTTTTGCTTTCGTAGCGGGTATTCTTAATCATGCAAAAGCTTTGGCAGCCATCTGCAATCCTTCGGTCAATTCTTATAAAAGACTGCTTGGCGGATACGAAGCACCCAATGCCATCGTTTGGTCAACAAAGGGCGAGAAAGCACTTGTTAACCTGGTAAACGATGTTGAGGATACGAAGATCGAATTGAGATTCCCCGACGGTTCTTCAAATCCTTATCTTGTACTTGCAACCTGCTTAAGTGCAGGTCTTGACGGTATACAGAATAATATGGATCCCGGCAGCGAGTGCAAGACATGCGAAGACTTTAATAATGCGGACGTTTTACCCGAAAATTTAAAAGACGCCGTAATCGATCTTAAAAATGACGAGACAATTGTGAACTCTCTTGGAAAAGAGTTCTTAAAAGTATACGAAGATATCAAAAAACGCGAGTGGAAGGATTATATGACGAGAGTTTCCGATTGGGAACTTGAAATGTATCTTACAAAGATCTAGGGAGGATCCTTATGGGCTGTATATTGATCTCCATGCCCAAATTTGAGGATGCAGGCCACATACAAAGGATCGTTTCGGGAAGCGGATTTTGGGACCAGGTGTATATCTGTGAGAGCGGAAATGAGATACTCAGAACCGTCGAAGACAGAGATGTAAGCATAGTCATCTGTACCAAAAGACTTTCCGATATGGGATACGAAGAGCTTTCCACTTATCTTCCGGCGCATGTCAATATGGTTCTTTTGACAAAGGACGCCGGGCTTGAACCGTTTTCAAGCAATATAATCAAGCTTTTGATGCCGTTTAAACCCGTTGATCTTAAAGATACGCTAAGTATGCTTTTACCGGGAAGCTTTGCTTTAGGCAGGAAACAAAAACCTAAGCCTAAACCGCAAAGATCCGAAGAGGAAAAGAGGCTTATTGAAAAAGCGAAGCTTATCTTAATGGACAGAAACGGAATGACGGAACCCGAGGCCTTTAGGTATATCCAAAAATCAAGCATGGATATGGGGCGCACCATGACAGAAAGTGCGCAGATGATTCTTTTGTTAAACAGTGAGTGATCACTTAAAACAAGCGGGACATATATGAAGATCAGATTTACAAAAATGCACGGATGCGGCAACGATTACGTGTACATCAACGGATTTAGCGAACATATCGCAAAAGAAGACAAACCCGGATTTGTGAAAACCGTAAGCGACAGACATTTCGGGATAGGATCGGACGGGGTTATCTTTATTAACCCTTCGGATATCGCCGATTTTGAAATGGAAATGTACAATGCGGACGGAACACGTGCCGAGATGTGCGGAAACGGGATAAGAAGTGTTGCTAAATATGTTTACGACAGACATCTTACGGACAAAGAAGAGATGACGATCGAAAGCATGGGAAAGATCAAGTACATCACCGTTTTCCCCGAAAACGGGAAGGCAAAGCTCATCAAAGTCGATATGGGAGAGCCGATACTTGAGGCAAAAAAAATCCCCGTTATCTCAAACGAAGAAAAGGTCATTGATGAACCTATCTTTACGGACGACAAAGAATATCGAATGACGTGTGTTTCCATGGGCAATCCGCATGCGGTGATCTTTCTCGATCCCGATACTTTAAAGATAGAAGAACTGGGACCGAAGTTTGAAGGTCACGTAAGATTTCCCGAAAGGATCAATACGGAATTTGTAAAAGTTCTCGACAGAAAAAATGTAAAAATGCGTGTCTGGGAACGGGGAACAGGCGAGACGTTGGCCTGCGGAACAGGTTGCTGCGCAACGGCTGTGGCCTGCGTCTTAAACGGACTTACCGATGAGGAGATAACCGTTCACGTACGCGGCGGAGACATTAATGTAAAGTGGGACAAAGAAACAAACCATATATTCATGACAGGCCCCGCAGAGTTTGTATTTGACGGCGAGACAGAATATTAAAAGAGGCAACGGCAATGGTTAAGATCAATGATAATTATCTGAATCTGAAAGGAAGCTACCTGTTTTCGACTATAGCAAAAAAGGTTAAAGCTTACAGTGAGGAAAATCCCGACAAAAAGATAATAAGACTCGGCATAGGCGATGTAACAAGACCGCTTTCTTCTTCCGTGATCGCAAGCCTTCACAGTGCTGTAGACGAAATGGCAGACAAAGAAACGTTCAAAGGCTATGCACCCGATCTCGG